>JAXDQG010000459.1:0-2542 GCA_034667945.1 Acidimicrobiia bacterium
GGCCGACACCTGCCCCAACCTTTCGCCGGGTACCACCATCGAGGGCGTTGGCTCCAAGCGGACGGTGACCGAGACGTCCAATCTTGGACCGATCAAGAAAGTCGTCACAACGGAGGTGGCCAAGGGGAAAGCGACCGACAACAACGGAAACGTCTACCGCTTCACCTACGACAATGTTGCAGACGTCGCCAACGTCGAGGGATCGGCGACGATCTACAAGGGCATCATGACCGACCGGTTCACGCTACGAGGGCGCGGCCCGGTCCACCTGGACAACGGCTTCGTGGCCATCTTGACCCAAGAGGTCGGTACCGACAACTTCAAACTGGAGCCGATCAACAGCTTCGGTGACTCCTTTGACTTCGAAGGAGGGAGCGGGCGCTGCGATCCGATCTGACGGCTCAGGCGCAGGCGACGGCACTCAGAGGTCGGCGGCCAGCGCCTGCGCCACCCGCCGATAGCGGTCGGCTCGTTGTCTGTAACCGGCGGATTCTGCGGCATCAGCCGCGAAGAGCAGCGCCTCGCAGTTGTCCGGCTCGTGCAGCAAGAGCCATTGCGCATGGCCGAGCGCACGATCCGGCAGCCCGCCGTCCAGCAGCACGCTTATGACGTGGTAATGCAGCGCCCGGTTGTCTGGAACAGCCTCGACGGCCTCTTCCAACCCGGCGAGCAACTCTGGATCTACCACAGGACATCCCCCATCAAGCCCGGGTGGGGCCGCACGGCTACGGCATAACCGTTCAGCTCCTCCTTCTCACTTGCGAGGATGCGCGCTCTTCCATGATTCATCTGTAAGACACTTGTCCCTGCCTCCGTGGTCATGACGGCACAGGCTCACCAAGCAGGCGAGCGCGCACGGAACGAGGACGGCGGCGTGGTTCGACATCGCTAGGGGCCAACCCCCGGTTGAGATGGTCGCTGTCGGGGCAGAGTTCTGTATCGAAGGCTGATGGCAGCCGCCCCGGTCGAGTCCACGGCTTTTGCGGCTGGTCCCACATAGTTCCCGAGGAGGGCGCCGGTGCGCGCAATGGTTTATCGCGGTCCGTACAAGATCAAGGTCGAGGATAAGGACACTCCCGCGATCGAGCATCCCAACGATGCGATCGTAAGGGTGACGCTGGCCGCCATATGCGGATCAGATCTGCACCTGTTTCACGGGATGATGCCCGACACACGGGTGGGCATGACCTTTGGTCACGAGTTCATCGGCGTGGTGGAGTCGGTTGGCTCGTCGGTCGAACGATTGCAGCCGGGCGACCGGGTGATGGTGCCCTTCAACATCTTCTGTGGCTCGTGCTTCTTTTGTGCGCGTGGGCTCTACTCCAACTGTCACAACGTCAACCCGAACGCCACCGCCGTCGGCGGCATCTACGGCTATTCGCACACCTGCGGAGGCTACGACGGCGGCCAGGGACAGTACGTCCGCGTGCCGTTCGCGGATGTCGGGCCAAGCATCATCCCCGACTGGCTCGATGACGAAGACGCGGTTCTGCTCACGGATGCCTGCCCGACCGGCTACTTCGGCGCACAGCTCGGCGACATCAAAGAAAGCGACGTCGTGATCGTGTTCGGTGCGGGACCGGTCGGATTGTTCGCGGCCAAGTCGTCCTGGCTCATGGGAGCAGGTCGAGTGATCGTCGTCGACCACCTTGATTTCCGCTTGGAGAAGGCCCGGACGTTCGCCCACGCCGAGACCTACAACTTCACGGAGTACGACGACATCGTCGTGGAGATGAAGAAGATCACCGACTATCTCGGTGCGGATGTCGTCATTGACGCCGTAGGGGCGGAGGCCGACGGAAATCTGTTGCAACACGTGACCGCCGCCAAGCTCAAGCTGCAGGGCGGCTCGCCCGTGGCGCTCAACTGGGCCATCGACTCGGTGCGCAAGGGCGGCACCGTCTCGGTCGTGGGCGCCTATGGCCCCATGTTCAGCGCAGTGAAGTTCGGTGACGCCATGAACAAAGGCCTCACCTTGCGCATGAATCAATGTCCGGTCAAGCGGCAATGGCCACGCCTGCTCGAGCATGTCAGGGCCGGCTACATCAAGCCGAGCGACATTGTGACCCATCGTGTCCCGCTGGAGGACATCGCCGAGGGCTACCACATCTTCTCGGCGAAGCTCGAGGGCTGCATAAAGCCATTGGTCCTGACAAACGGATCGGCGTAGGCGATTCTGCCTCACAGAACGAGATGACGAGAGGAAACGTAAGATGACGTACACGGCCGAGAAGCCGCCCATTGCTGAATCGAGCGAGGTGCTGCGCGCCCGCATACCCGGATGGGGCGCCGATCTCGACCCGAAGAACCGGCCCTCCGTCCCGAAGGAGCGCTACGACCCGAACTTGAGCGGTGCACACTGGCGCTTTCCCGACCGCCAGCCGGAAAAGTGGCCGCGTGAGCGGTCGGTCGAGCACAAGTTCCTGACCCCCGTCTTCGGCACGTCCTGCCCGACGAAGGGCCTCTCCGGCGTGCTGCGCCGGACCGCCTACCGGCGCTACAGCGAGGGACAGGCCGCGCACTGGCTGGTCCTGATCGCGGC
>JAXDQG010000460.1:0-5102 GCA_034667945.1 Acidimicrobiia bacterium
CCCCTACGCCGATGATGAACGTGCACGCATGAGCGATGGCGGACGCCCCCGGACTTGGAGAGTCAGGGTGGTCGCATCCGCTATCCCCTCTCCGCGACGCAACAGCCCGCCGCCGAGCGGGTGGCACGCTACTCCGAGCGTGAAGGCAGGTCAGCCACCGCCAACTCGACCAGGACCTTGATGCCGAGCTGCCCGCCCTCGCGGGTGAGGACATACAGGGCGTTGATCTGCTGGTACGGCTGGCCGTACTTGTTCCATCGCGTCGCCGTCGCCACGATCCCGAGCCGACGCTCGTCCCGTTCGACCAGGCCGTCGAGCGGGGCGAAACCGGCCAGGTCGCCGAGGGGCGTCATCTGGTCGACGGTCGAACGGGCCCAGTGCGACGGGACCGAGCCCAGCAGGCTGGCGGGCTCCGTCACTGATGGAAGAGGACGTCCGGCGCGGCGCTCGTCATAGCGGGGGGCATGCACGACGGTGACCGGAAGGTGGAAGAAGCTGGCAAAGGCGGCCTCGTCGCGCGCGTTGAACGCCTGGATGTAGCGGTCGTAGAACTCGCCCAGCTCGGATGCGGGCGAAGGTGGCGCCGATGCCGGCTGCTCTCCAGCCGAGCTGTGCGCATCGAGCGTCGACATGTGGCCTCCCTGGCAGCCGCTCCCCGTCGCCCCGGCGTGGTGGCTCCGTCACGGACCGCCGACCTGGGGACGCTACCGCGTGGCAGGCGAGCGAGGCTGGGCCGGGCCGCCTTGGGCCGACCGCCTCGCCCCCTGCCCCGCCGCACTCACCCGCCGAGCTCACCCGCCAAACTCAATCGAGGACGAGCGACCCCTCGCCCGCTTCCAAATCGTGCTCGGCGGGCTCGTTGTGCCACTCAGCCATACCTTCCGCAGCGCCCGACGCCGGTCCGTGATGGTCGTCGGCGTCGTGGGCCCGGTCGGGAAGGAAGCGGTAGGCGATGATGGCCGCGGCGGCCAGGACCACAGACCCTGCCACCAGCGACAGCCGGAAGCCACTCACCCACGCCGACTTCGCCGCATCGGCCAGCTGTCGGCCGGCGTCACCCAGCGAGCCGGCCACGTGGAGCGCCCCACCTAGCGATCCCTTGGCCGCACCTCGGGATTCCGCGGGCACCGCGCCGAGCGCACCGCTCAGCTGACCGCTGTATCGGGAGGCCAGGAGGCTGCCGAAGAAGGCCACGCCCAGGGATGTACCGAGCTCCCGGGTCGTGTCGTTCATGGCCGAGCCCATACCCGCCTTCTCACGGGGCACCGCCGACATCAGCAGATCGGTAGTGGGCGACATGGCCAGCGCGATGCCCGCGGCCATGACCACGATGCCGGCCAGCAGCAGGAGATAGCTCGAGGACACACCCACGGTGGTCATGATGAGCACCCCGATCGTCATGCCGGCCATTCCTCCGGCGACTACCCGCCGCTTGCCGAAGCGATCGGCCAACGCCGCCGATCTCGGCGCGACCAGGATCATCACGAAAGAGACGGGCAGCATGCGCACCGCCGAGCCCAACGGGGAGAAGCCCCACACCAGCTGCATGAGCTGGCTCATGGAGAAGAACATGCCCATGAGGGCGAAGAAGACCAGCGTGAGCGCCAGGGCCGAGATCCCGAACGCCGGGATCTTGAAGAGCCTGACGTCCAGCATGGGATTGGGAATCCGCAGCTCCCACCACACGAACACCGCCAGCACGACCGCGCCGATCCCCGCGGCCAACAGCGTGGTCGGCGACGTCCAGCCGTGGGTCGGGCCCTCGATGATGGCGTACACGAGGCTGCTGAGTCCGACAGCCGACAACACCGCACCCACCAGGTCGAGCGCCACACCGTGCTCACCCTGTGAGCGCGGTACCAGGAACGCGCCGGCGGCCAGGGCAACGACGATGAAGGGAATGTTGACCGCGAACACCGCCGACCACGAGAAGTGCTCGAGCACGAAGCCGGTGAGCAGCGGGCCGATGGCGGCGCCGCTGCCGGAGATGCCGGCCCAGATGGACACGGCCTTCGCCCGTTCGCGTCGGGGAAAGACGTTGGTGAGGATCGACAGGGTCGCCGGCATGATCATGGCCCCGGCCACTCCCATGGCGACCCGACCGACGATGACCTCGGTGGCGCTGGACGCCACGACCGCGCAGTAGGTCGTGGCCAGGCCGAACAGCACCAGGCCGCCCTGCAGCATTCCCTTGCGGCCGAAGCGATCGCCAACGCTGCCCGCGGTGAAGAGGAGCCCTGCGAAGACCAGCGAGTAGGCGTCAACCATCCACTGGAGCTGTGAGTTCGAGGCGCCGAGGCTGCGGCTGAGCGTCGGGATGGCCACGTTCAGGGTGGTGTTGCCGATGATGACGATGAGGAGGCTGAGGCAGAGCACGCCCAACGTCCACCAACGCCGCTCGTACACCGCGGGGTCGATCCCGTCGTAGGGGTCGGCGTCGTTCCCCCTGGTAGTTGCCGTATCCATCTCCAACCTCACCACTTCTACTCGGCTCCCGCGCTCACTGGGCCGGCCGCCGGGCAGCTCGTCGCTGCGGCGGCTCGATGCGGTGGGGGGATTTGTTCGGTCGCCGTGTAGCTGGCTTCACGACACCGACCTTCAACAACGCTGACCTTCACAACGCTGGCTCGTGACAGTACTGTCTCGTGGCAGTACTGTCACGAGGCAACTCTGCCACGTGGCACAGTTGACACGCAAGGATTACGTTGTGACTGTGACCGACGCCACCGAGCTGTCGAGACGAGAGCGGCGCATGGCCGAGACGCGGGTCGCCATCGTCACAGCAGCTCGGGCGCTGTTCCGAGAGAAGGGATTCGTCGAGACCACCGTCGACGAGATCGCCGAGCGGGCCGACGTGGCCCAGCGCACGTTCTTCCGCTACTTCCCGTCGAAGCAGGCTGTCCTCTTCTCTGACTTCGAGGATCTCCTGGTCGAGCTCGTCCGCAACCTCGAGTCGCGTCCTCCGGATGAGCCACCGCTGCAAGCACTGTTCATCGCCATGTGCGACAACGCCCGAGCGGTGGAAGCCCGCTTGGACACGCTGGGCTGGGTCATGGAGACCGCAGAGAAATGCGGTGGATTCGGGGTGGAGGGAGCGGTCCTGCGCGATCGGATCATGGGAAGCGTGACCCGCTTCCTGGCCGGCCGACTGGGCGTCGAGCCGGTGGTGGATCCGCGGCCTGCCGCTTGGGCCGGCACGATGTTCGCCTGCTTCGGCGCGGCAATGCACTCGGTGCGCAGGACGGGCGGCTCACTCCACGACACGTTCGTCGACGCGCTGGCCGAGACGTCCGACAGCATGCGGGTCCTCACGTCCGACGTCCTTCCGGAGCGGTCGTCCACCCCGCGCTGAGCACGCCCGAGAACTCCCTGGACCGACTGTGCCAGAGTGGTGCCCGCATCAGGAAGACGGCCGGGCCGCTGATCGGCGCCTGTCCGATTGCCGCCACGGTGCCATCGCCGTGCGGCGCACGATGGAGGCCGGAGCATGAAGCTGACAGACGACGAGGTGGGCCAGTACCACCGAGACGGCTACTTGTTCCTCCCGGGAAGGTTCTCCGCAGCGGAGGCACAACTCCTTCGGGACGAGGCCGACCGCCTCTACGCCACCGATCGGGAAGAGGTGTGGCGCGAGAGCTCCGGAGCGCCCCGCACGGCGTTCGCGGCCCATCTCTGGTCGGAGCCGTTCCGCCGCTTGGGCCGTCACCCGCGGCTGGTGGAGTCCGTCCAGCAGTTGTTGGGCGGGCCCGTCTACATGCACCAGTACAAGGTCAACGCCAAGGCCGCCTTCGACGGCGAGGTCTGGCAATGGCACCAGGACTACGGCACCTGGCAGCGCGACGACGAGATGCCCGAGCCGCTGGCCATGAACATTGCGGTGTTCCTCGACGAGGTGACCGCGGCCAATGGGCCGTTGTTGTTCATCCCCGGTAGCCACCGGGAGGGCGTCTACGAGGCCGGCCACGACCTGGCGACGACGTCGTATCCGCTGTGGACGCTCGACCGGGCGACCATCACCCGGTTGGCCGAGCGCGGAGGCATCGTGGCCCCCACCGGTCCCCCCGGAAGCGTGATCCTCTTCCATGGCTGCCTGGTCCACGCCAGCCCGCCCAACATCAGCCCGTTCGGCCGGGTGATCGTGTACCTCTCGCTGTGTCGGGTGGACAACCACATCCGGCGGTTCAAGCGAGCCGAGTGGATTGCCCATCGAGATTTCACGCCGATCGAACCGTTGGCTGACGATTGCATCGGTCAGCTGATCGGCGCAGAGGTGTCGTCGTGAACCTGCACGGACTGGCGCTCCAGCGGGCCGCCGCGGGTCGGCCGGTGCGGGTCGGTTTGATCGGCGCCGGCAAGTTCGGCTCGATGTTCCTCGCCCAGGCGCCGTTCGCGCCGCTCGAAGTCACGGCGATTGCCGACCTCGACGTGGAGCGTGCTCGGCGGGCGTGCCGGGAGGTCAGCTGGCCCGAGAGCCTGGTGGATCGCACCCGCTTCACGGCATCGGTCGACGAACTGCTGCAACTCGACGAGGTCGACGTCGTGGTGGAGGCCACCGGCAACCCGGTGGTGGGAGTGGACCATGCCCTGGCCTGCTTCGCTGCCGGGAAGCATCTCGTCGCCGTGAACGTCGAGGCCGACGTGCTGGTTGGTCCACAGCTGGCGGCCGCCGCCCGGGATGCCGGCGTGGTGTACTCCCTGGCGTACGGCGATCAGCCAGCACTGGTGTGTGAGCTGGTCGATTGGGCCCGGGCGTGCGGGTTTGCCGTGGTGGCTGCGGGCAAGGGCACGAAACACCACCCGACCTATCACCGCTCGACGCCCGACACGATCTGGGACCACTACGGCCTGACCGCTGCGCAGGCCGCCGAAGCCGGCATGAACAGCCAGATGTTCAACAGCTTCCTGGACGGCACCAAGTCGGCCATCGAGATGGGCGCCATCTCCAACGCCACTGGGCTGACGCCGGCTCCCGGTGGGCTGATGTTCCCTCCGTGCGGGGTTGACGACCTGCCCCATGTGCTGCGCCCTGCGGGCGAGGGCGGCCGCCTGCATCACAAGGGACAGGTCGAGGTGGTGTCGTGCCTCGAGGCGGACTTCCGACC
>JAXDQG010000461.1:0-4362 GCA_034667945.1 Acidimicrobiia bacterium
CGCGAGCGCCAGCCATCGCGGCGCCCGTGGCCGAGCGGTTGGGCGCCGAGATCGTCGAGATGGGTTCGGCCGGCGTCAAGGCCATGGCCGTCGTCCTGGGCGAGGCAGACATCTACCTGCACGCCGGTGGCATGTACGAATGGGACTCGTGCGCTCCGGTGGCAGTCGCCCTGCACTGCGGGCTGCACGCCAGCCGCCTCGACGGCACCTCGCTCCGCTACAACAACGCCGAAACCTACATGCCGGATCTGCTCATCTGCCGGGCCGAGCTGGCCGCAACGGCGCTCGACGCCATCGCATCCGTGGGAGACTGAACGGTCGTGGAGCTCAAGGCTGTTCGATACGCCGTCGAGGATGGGGTCGCGACCGTCACGCTCGACCGACCTCAACGACTGAACGCCTGGACCGGACGCATGCACGAGGAATACCGGTGGGCGCTGGCAGAGGCCGAGTCCGATGCTTCCGTAGGGGCGATCGTCGTCACGGGTGAGGGCCGGGGCTTCTGCGCCGGCGCCGACGCGAAGGCGCTCGAGGGACATGTGGCCAAGGGCGGCTACGACAGCGGCGTGCGTAATCCGCTGGCCCGCCCGGGCTACGGAGTGCGGCCCGAGTTCGACCATCCCTTTGCCTTCCACTTCGGGATGACCAAGCCGGTCCTCGCGGCCGTCAACGGTCCGGCCGCCGGGATCGGCCTGGTGCTGGCCTGCTTCTGCGACCTGCGCTTCGCGGCCCGGGGCGCCAAGTTCACGACCAGCCATGGAAAGCTCAACCTGCCGGCCGAGGCCGGCCTGTCCTGGCTGCTTCCCCGTTTGATCGGGCTCACCCGCGCCAACGACCTGTTGCTCTCCTCCAGGGTCATCCTGGCGGACGAAGCCGAGCGGATCGGATTGGTGAACCGGGTGGTGGAACCGGACGAGCTCCTGCCACAGACCTTTGCCTACGCCCGCGACCTGGCACATCACGTTTCACCGAGGTCGCTCCGCGAGACCAAGCGGCAGATCTACACCGACCTGCACCGGGATGTGGGCAGTGCCGTCGAAGATGCCGACAGCCTGCTCAACGAGATGATGCGAGAGCCTGCGTTCCGGGAGGGCGTGGCTGCGCTGGTCCAGAAACGGCCGCCGTCCTTCCGATGACGGACCATCCCGGCTGGAGCCCGGAAACCGACCACGAGGTCGCGGCCGTCGTCGCGACCGAGACAGGCGAGCTGCTACTCGCCCTGCGCGAGCAGATGCTCGAGCGGGGCACGACCAGCTGGGAGCTGGAGTCCGCCGGCGACCAGCTGGCCCACGAGCTGATTCTCGAAAGGCTCGGCGAGCTCCGTCCCGGTGACCACGTGCTCTCGGAAGAGGGCCGCGACGACCGTACCCGGCTCGAGGCCGAACGGGTCTGGATCGTGGACCCGGTCGACGGCACCAGCGAATACGGCACACCACCCCGCTCGGACTGGGCGGTCCATGTCGCCCTGGTCGAGGCCGGTATCCCCACTGCGGGAGCAGTCGCCCTCCCGGCCATGAATCTGACGCTCACCACCAAGCCCGCACCCGAGCTGCCCCGTCCCCACGATGGGCCGCCCCGCGTGGTGGCGAGCCGCTGGCACCCTTCCGCGGCGGCACAGGTCGTGGTCACCGGGCTGAAAGGCCGCTTGTTGTCGCTCGGTTCGGCCGGTGCCAAGGCCATGGCAGTGGTGCTGGGCGAGGCGGACGTCTACGCGCACTCGGGTGGACAGTACGAATGGGACAACTGCGCGCCGGTCGCCGTCGCTCGGGCCGCCGGCCTGCACTGCAGCCGGATCGACGGGTCGGAGCTGATCTACAACAACCCCTCCGTATACCTGCCGGACTTCTTGATCTGTCGGCCCGAGCTCGCCGATCGCTGCCTGGACCTGCTGGGCCAGGCTCTGCGGTCCAGCAGGGGCTCCCGCTGGCCCTACGACTGAGCACACCGAAGTTCCGACGCCACCCTCTCACCGCGGCTTCGAGCCCGAGCGACCGAGCGCACTCCGGGTCGCCCGCGCTTGCCATTGGGGCGGCCGTATCCTGCCCCTGAAGCCCGGAGGATCTTGGATGCGCCGACCCCCGTCCCTCGTCGTCTGCTTTTTCGCCGTTCTACTCACGGCGGCCGCCTGTGGCAGCGGTGGCGGCTCGTCAGACAATGCCGCCACGACCAGCCGCCCGGCCACGACCGTGGCTGGCTCCCAGGCCGCTCCCGCCGCCACCGGCGACTTCTGCAAGGACACGGGCAACCAGATCGAGCAGGTCCTGGGGGGATCAACGGCCGATTTCGGATCGTTGCTCACCAAGCTCATGGACCCATCGCAGAAGGCGGCCGCTGCCGCGCAGGTCGATCAGATCCAGCAGGCCCTGGACCAGAGCGTGAAGAACGCTCCCACGGAGATCCGTAGCGACATGGACACTGTGGCCCAGAGCGTCCGACCCCTCCTGGACGAGCTCGAGAAGGCGAACTTCGACATGAGCAAGGTCGACCTGAGCGCCATCACATCAATCGCCAACAACCCGGCCATCACTGGTGCGGCGCAGCACATCTCGGACTACATGAAGACCAAGTGCGGGATCACCATCCCGGGCACCACCGGTAGCTGACGTCCAAGCCAACCCGACTCGCGAGGCACGCAGCCAATGCACAAAGGCAGGGCCGCGCGCAAGGTGCCGGACCAACCGCACAGTGACGCGCGGTGGATATCGTGCCCCCGATGACCAGTGACCTCAGGCCGGAACGCCGGCCGCACCATTCCGGTGGGTCCGGAGCGATGCTTGGCCGTGGCAACCCGCAAGTGGCCTGGTGCATCCACCTACTGACCGCCAGCGGACTGGTGATCGGCCTCCTGGCGCTCACCGCCGCGATGGACGGCCGGGCGACGACTGCCATTCTCTGGCTGCTGGCCGCGCAGGTGGTTGACGGGATCGACGGTCCTTTGGCCCGGGCGTTCAAGGTGAACGAGGCGCTGCCGAAGATCGACGGCAACGCGCTGGACCTGGTCGTGGACTTCGTGACCTGCGTCGTCGTGCCGGTCGTGATGCTCGAGCGGTTCCACCTGTTGCCGCACAGCCTGTCGCTGCCGGCCGCCGCCCTGGTGCTGTGCACCACGGCGTTGTGGTTCGCTCGCACCGACATGTGCACCAGCGACCACTGGTTCAACGGCTTCCCGGGCGAATGGAACCTGGTGGTCCCCACCTTGCTCCTGCTGGGGACCGGCAGATGGTTCAACCTCGCCGTCGTGGTGGGGTGCGCCGTGCTGAGTCTCACGTCGATCAAGTTCGTGCACCCGGTGCGCGTGGATGAGCAGCGAGGGCTCACCCTGGCCATGACCACTGCGTGGCTGGTGGCGCTGGCCTGGCTGACGGCGGATCTGCCCCACGGTCATCGCCCGCTGGAGGCCCGGGCCGTCCTGGTGCTGGCCCCCTGCTACTTCGGTTGGCTGACCATTCGGCGCACCTTCCGGGCCCACGCCAACGGGGTGTCGTTCCGTTTGGCCTTGGCCGGCGACTGATCTCAGCCGCTCTGGCCGGCTGTGTTGTCGGGCACAACTTCGGCTCGCACTGCGGGTAGACCGGCCCGGGCGACCACACTCGTCTGTGATGCTCGCTCCGGCCGTTCCCCCGCCAGACCTGGAGCACGGCGCCTTCTCCGACGAGCCTCCCTGGCTCGTCGTACCCGGCACCTTGTCGTGGCAGCGTCGGGTCCCTGCGCTCCGGGCCATGACCCGCAAGTCACTGCCCGAGCTGACCCGCGCTCGGCGTGTGCCCCCCGGACCACGAGTTCTGAAGGTGGCGTGGCAGCTCGGTCGGGCGGCGCTTCCAGGCATGGTGGCCCGTCGGCGCCATCGACCAGTCGATCGGGGCGACCTTGCGGCCCGCGTCCGCAAGGCGGCCGAGCACCTCGGGCCCGCCTACATCAAGCTCGGCCAGATCATCTCCTCCGGTGAAGGCATCTTTCCGGCCGAGCTGGTCGCCGAGTTCCGCAAGCTCCGCGACCAGGTGCCGGCCGAGCGGTGGGAGGTCGTCCGCCAAGTGGTCGAAGACGATCTGGGCCGACCACTCGAGCAGGTCTTCGCCTCCTTCGACCGCCAGTGCCTGGCGGCCGCCTCTATCGCCCAGGTGCACGCGGCCACCCTGTTGGACGGCACACCGGTGGTCGTCAAGGTGCAGCGGCCCACGGTGGCGCGCAACGTGACGCAGGACTTGCGGGTCATGGCCTGGCTGGCCCCCTTCCTCATCGGCCGCATCCCGGTGGCGGCCCTGGCCAACCCGCCGGCGCTGGTCGAGGTGTTCGCGGAGACCATCTCCGAAGAGCTGGACTTCCGCATCGAGGCCCAGAACATGTTGGACGTAGCCCGTTCCC
>JAXDQG010000462.1:0-4886 GCA_034667945.1 Acidimicrobiia bacterium
GCTCTTCCTGGCCTCCGACGAGTCGTCTTACATGACCGGCGCCCACCTCGCCGTGGACGGCGGAGCGATTGTCTGAGCGGACGCTTGCACCCCATGGGTGGACGGCGCCCTCACCACTCCTAGCCCAAGGCGCCTGCCTCGGCCAGCACAGCGATCCGGTCGCTGTCGTACCCCAGCAGGCCGCCAAGCACCTCCTGCGCGTGCTGCCCATACGAAGGCCCCGGCACCACCGTCTTCCCCGGCGTGCGGCTCAGCTTGAAGCGCGGCCCTTCGATCAATACGGGCCCCAAAAGATGGTGCTCGACGGTGAGGTAATGCCCCCGGTGTGCGAGCTGCGGATCGGCCAGGCATTCCGGACTGTTCTGTACTTGATGGGCGGAGACGCCGAGCTTCTGCAACTGCGCCTGCAGCTCCTCGCCGCTCTGGGGTCTGGTCCAATTCGCCACCAACTGATCCAACTCATCCCGCTTGACCAGCCGTTCGGCCGTGCTCATCCCGGCCAGATCCAGCCGGCCCATTTCCGCCGCCAGGGACCGCCACTCCTCATCGGTCTCGCACGCGACGGCGATCCAGCAATCGTCGCCAGCCAGCGGATACACCCCGTGGGGCGCCATCTCGGCGTCCGAATTGCCCTGCGCCGACACGTCCCGATCGTTGACCTCGGCGTCGAGCAGCGCCGGGGCGATGAAATGGAGCGATGCCTCGGCCTGGGACAGGTCGAGATGCTGGCCGAGCCCCATCCGCTCACGATGATCCAACGCGGCCAGGACCGCCAAGAGGCCGAAGCGCGGCGAGATGACGTCGGTGTAGGCCCCGAACGGTCCCGACGACGCGCGCCCGGGCCAGCTGGTCGTACTGGTGAAGCCGAAGAGGGCTGTGCTCAGGTTTCCGTACCCGGGCAGCTCGAGACTGCCCGTCTGCCCCGGGAGGCACGTCGACAGCAGAATCACCGAGGGGTTCACCTCGGCCATTCGCGCATACCCGAACCCCATCCGCTCGAGCGCGCCGGCCGAGAAGCTCTCGAGCACCACATCGGCCCAGCGCACCAGGTCCCACAGCACCTCGGCGCCCTCCGGCGTCGAAAGGTCGAGCTCGAGTCCCAGCTTGCCGGCATGGGTGTTGGCATGCAGTCCGCTGCCCTCCATCGGATGCTTGTCGGCCAGGGGATGGAATGGCGATGCCGTCCGCGTGATGTCGGGTCGCTTGTGGGTCTCGACCTTCACGACCGTTGCTCCGAAATCCGCCAGTCCGCGGCCCACGAAGGGTCCGGCGATCGACCAGGTCAGGTCCAACACCTTGAGTCCGGCAAGCGCGTGATCGTCGCCTGCGCCTGCGCCTCCGCCCTCCGCCGTCCGTCCAGCGGATGCCGTCGGCCGGTTTGCCTCGGTGAGGACCTCGTCGGTGTGCGCCCCGAGCATCGGCGGCGGGGGGAGCGGTCGTAGCGGGCTGCCCGAGGCCACCACGAACCGGCCCGGCAGGCGATGATCCCGCAGCGCACCGGCCGGCCGCACGACATCCCAGAAGCCTCGCTCCGCCAGATGGTCGTTCTCCATGACCTCGGTCAGCGTGGCGATCGGGGCCAGGAGCACCCGTCGCCGCCGCGCCTCAGCAGCCAGCTCCGCCTTCGTCCGCGTGGAGGTGAACGCCGCGATCACGTCCGCCAGCCGATCCGGTTCGGTGGCCGGCTCGAGCCCGGACATGATGCGCACCCATAGGTCTTCCCAGGGCTTGTCCCGGGTGGCCTCGTCGCACCCGCCCTCCTCCCAGATCCACTGGAAGAGGTTGGCGGTGAACTCCTTCATAGCTGCGCCGAACAGCAGGGTGATGCTCACCTCGCCGTCCGCGGCCGGGTACGTCCAGCGGACCTTGTAGTCACCGAAGTCGATGCTGTCGCCCGATCGCCGCATCAGTGGTGCGTTCCAGGCAGCGTTGATCGTGTAGCCGAAGGACGCCTGCATCACCGAGACCTGCGCCGATACGTCGGCCAACTGGCCCCGCCCGGAGCGCCGCCGTTCGGTGAGCCCGATCATCGCGGCGACAGCCATGTCGGCCGCCCCATGGACGTAGCCCTGCGGTGCGCCGATCCGCAGCGGCGGCATGTCACTGTTGCCGGTGAGCGCCAGCTGGCAGCCGGCCGCGCACACCACCATGTCGGTCGCCGCCCAGTCGGCCTTCGGCCCCTCCAGGCCGAACGGGGTCATCGCCACCATGACGAGCCCCGGATTGACGTCCGCCAACTGCTCGTACGCGAGGGGCAGGTCGCCGGGCCGGCCGGACCACAGCAGCACGTCGGCCGACGCGGCCAGTGTCCGCAGCCTTTGCCTGCCCGCCTCGGTGGAAAGATCCGCGGTCACCGACCGCTTGCCCCGGTTGTAGGCCCAGTGCCACAAGCCGTTGTCCGGCCCGGGCTGATCACCGGCGTAGGGCCCTTTCCGGCGGGCCCCAGAGCCTTCCGGCGGTTCGATCAGCACCACATCGGCGCCGAGTTGCGCCAGCAGCATGCCGGCGAGGTGGCCGCGATCGTCCGTGCAGTCGAGCACGCGGTACGGCGACAACATGGTGGCTCCCTGGTGGCATCGACGGTGGCTCCAAGCGGGCGTTGACCGCCGCCGGCGTGCGAGTGACGGTAGTCGGCTGGCGCTCCCGCTACCTTGACGCCCGACAAACGGAGACGCCCGACAAACGGACGAACTGGGGGAACCAGCATGAGCGAGCCCATCGTGACCCACGACGATTCGATCTACATCGACGCGCCGCCCGAGGCGGTCTATCGCCTGGTCACATCGATGGAGCGTTACGGCGAGTGGAGCTCGGAGAACACCGGGGGCTACTGGCGCAAGGACGCGGAGGGCAACGTCGGATCGGGTCGCGTGGGCGACCTCTTCGTGGGCATCAACCGCCAGGGCGAGCGCGAGTGGAAGGCGCCGGTCGAGATCGTCGAGGCCGACCCGGCCAGCACGTTCGCCTTCGTGACCGGCGGGCGCGAATACGACATCGCGCTGTGGAAGTACGTCCTCGAGCCGTCGGGCCCCGGCACACAACTCACCGAGCACTACGAGCTCCGCAACCTTCCCCCGCTCCTGCAGGAAGGCGGTCAACCCGCCATCGACGAGCGCATGAACGCCATGCGCACCAGCATCCGGGCGACGCTCGAGGGTATGAAGGCCTGCGCCGAGACCGGCGGCTGAATTCGGCCGGCGGGCGAAGGCGACAGCTCGGAGCGGGGGGCAGCGCCCCCCGCTCCCCTTAAGAGATGACCCCGAGCGCCCTGAGCTCAGCGATCTCCTGCTCCGTCCTGCCGGTCAGTTCGGCCAGGACGTCCGCCGTGTGCTCGCCGAAGGCCGGTGCCGGGCGTCGAAGCGACGACGGCGTCCGCGAAAACAATGCAGCCGGCCGCGCCTGCCGGAGCGGACCGAGGGACGGCTGGATGGTCTCGACCACCATGCCCCGCTGCTGCACATGGGAATCCTGCATCATGGCCTCGCGGGTGTTCACCGGCGCGGCCGGAACGTCGGCGCGGTCCATGAGCTCGACCAGCTCGGTCGTCGTGTAGTTGAGCATCTCCGCCTGGAGCTCTTCGTTGACCTCATCGCCGTACAGCACACGGCCCTGGAGGTCGGCGAAGCGGGGGTCGGCGGCGAGATCGGGGCGACCGAGCGCCTTGCACATACCGCTCCAATGGGCCTCGGTGGCCACCGGGTACACCATCGCCCAGCCATCCTTGCTGCGATACAGCGTGTAGATGGCGCTCAGGTCCGGCATGTCGGTCTGGTGCTCGAGGTAGGTGTAGTTCCACATCGACTCCGGCCAGAGGAAGTGGATTGCGGCGTCGATCATGGCCAGGTCGAGGTGCTGGCCGCCGGCGCCATTGGCCCGGGCGACCAGTGCGGCGCACACCGACTGGGCCACGTTCACCGACGTGAGCTTGTCGCAGATGATGGTGTTCACCAGTCTGGGGGCACCCTGCTCATCGGCCTGCACCATCATGTAGCCAGCCACCGCCTGCACCACCGCGTCGGTGGCCGGGCGGTGGGCGTGTGGCCCGTCGGACCCGAACCCGGTGATCGAGCACATGACCAGATCCGGGTTGATGGCGGAGAGAACCTCCCACCCGAGCCCGAGCCGGTCCGCCTCGCCCGAGCCAAAATTCTCGACGAGGACGTCGGCCTCGGCTACGAGCGCCTTGACCAGGTCTTTCCCATCTTCTGACTGCAGATCGACCGCGACTGATCGCTTGTTGCGGTTCTGGGAGGCGAACAAGGCCGTCACCGGTGTCTCTGCCGTCCGGACAGGGTGGCTCCCGACGGGGGTCGCCGCGCCGGTCTGCTCCACCATGATCACATCCGCGCCCTGGTCAGCCAGGATGGCCGTCGCGAACGGGCCCGAGACCACCGTCGACAGGTCGATGACACGGACGCCCGTAAGCGCCCCATCGGTCGGTGACGCCGCGTTCACAGCCTGTCCAGCCGGCCCGACGCTCGTCTCAGTCATCCAGATCCCCCCGGTCTGCCAGTGCGGGGAGACTGTACAAGTCCCGAGAGCGCGGGAAGTCCCGAGAGCGCGGGAAGTCCCGAGAGCGCGGGAACGCCTGGCCGCCGCCAACCCCTAGTGACACCGAGCCTGAGTGCCGGTTCCGCCCGGGTTCTACGCTCAGATCGAGCCCGCGGTGAGGTCCGGAGGCGGACGAGCGACCAGACGGGCGGGAGGGGCAGTGACATCGGCAGTTGGATATCTCGGGGTGGTGGCCGCCCCCCTCGCCGCGGCGACGACCGACCAAGCGCTGGCACTGGCCGTGGCCGCCGGCGTCGCACTCCTGGCCTGGCTGGTGCTGGCGGGCGTCCTGATCGCAGCCACCCGCCCCAGCCTGCCCCGTCCGGGCCCGGCCA
>JAXDQG010000463.1:0-3521 GCA_034667945.1 Acidimicrobiia bacterium
CGGGCTGGTTGCGGGACATCTTCACCAGCCGAGACGTTGTATGTGGACCCCCGACGCCAGCTCCGGCCGACGCTGTTCAGCCGCCAACAGGGACGGAACTGGTCGACTATCAGGTAACCCCTGGTGGTGGATGTTGGGCGGATAGCGGGAAATATGGCTACGCCAGCGACGCCACACTTTTGGACTGCGAACAGCGTACGTTCTCGAATCTGAACTTCTATTATCCGTGGCGATGGGGCGTACCCAGGGCTGTAGTGGGGTAGGTCGGGTTCTCAGCTTCGACTCGCTTGCCCGTGACCGACCACAGTTATGGGGGATAATCGCAACTTCGTATGGGCTGGCGTCTATCGGGTTGTCGCGTTTGACCGGGGGCGGTCACGGGAGAACAGCGGACACTGATGCGCCGTTCGACTGCGACGCGCCGGGCGTCGGTGGACCGGGGATGCCCGGCGGGTTACGAGGTCGGCGTGGCGCCGATGCTCACCTGACGATCAGACCCTCGAATTCGCCCTGTTCACGCCAGTGGGCTAGCAGGTCGTAGAAGGCCAGCGCGCCTTGGGGATAGGTGGTCTGCAGGAACCCGCGTCCCTCGTTCGTGCCCTCGCCGTTGTAGTACCCCGGAGTGCACGATTTCTGGTACTCGGTCATGGCGTTCGGTGCGGACATGATCTCCACCCACTCGGCCTCGGCCTCGGGCGTCGGCTCGATGGAGGTGGCCCCGCGCTCGCCGACCTCCGCGATCAGCTGCGCGACGTGCTTGGACTGCAGGTCCAGCATGTAGGTGAAGTTCGCCGTCAACCCGGTCTGCGTGAGCCCCATGTAGAAGCAGTTCGGGAACCCATGGCTGAGGAACCCGTGGAACGTGCGCATCCCATCTCGCCAGGCGTCCTCGAGCGATGTGCCGTCGCGGCCATACAGGTTGAACTCGGCTCGCCGGACGTACGCGGTGCCCACCTCGAACCCGGTGGCAAAGATCAGGCAATCGATTGCGTACTCGGTCCCGTCCACGACGACCCCGTGCTCGGTCACCCGGTCGACGCCCTTGCCGTGGGTATCGACCAACGTCACGTTGGGCCGGTTGAAGGTCGGGAGGTACTCATCGTTGAAGGTGGGCCGCTTGCACCACTGGCCGAACCAGGGCTTGAGCGCCTCGGCGGTCTGGGGCTCGGTGACGGTGTCGTCCACCCGGGTCCGGATCTCGTTCATCTTCTGGAAGTCGGCGATCTCGGCTATCAGTGTCCGCTCCTCGGCCGACATGCTCGAATCCCGGTTGCCGAGGAGGTCACCCAGCTTCTTGAGCGGGCTGGTCCACTTGTCGCGGACCTGGTCTTCCTCGAGCTGGATGCCGTCGAGGAGCGCGGTGAAGTTGCGGTTGCGCTGGCCCTGCCAGCCCGGCTTGAGCTTCTCCACCCACTTGGGGTTGGTTGGCGTGTTGTTCCGCTCGTCCACCGAGGAGGGCGTCCGCTGGAACACGTACAGGTGCTCGGCGTGCTGGCCGAGGTGGGGGATGGACTGGATCGCCGTGGCGCCGGTCCCGATGATCCCGACCCGCTTGTCAGCCAGCTTGTGGAGGTTCCCGGTGGTGTCGCCGCCGGTGTAGTCGTAGTCCCACCGACTGGTGTGGAAGGTGTGGCCCTTGAACCCCTCGATCCCCGGGATCCCGGGGAGCTTCGGCTTGTTCAGCGGGCCGCTCGACATGATGACGAACCGCGCCCGGAACACATCGTCGCGATCGGTGGTGACGGTCCACCGCCCGGCCTCGTCATCCCAGCGAGCCTCCCTGACCCGGGTCTGGAAGCAGGTCCGCTCGTAGAGGTCGAACTGCTCGCCGATGTGCTGCGCGTGAGCGAAGATCTCCGGCGCGAAGGAGTACCTCTCCTTCGGGATGTTCCCCGTCTCCTCGAGCAACGGGAGGTACAGGTACCCCTCGATGTCGCACTGGGCGCCCGGGTAGCGGTTCCAGTACCACGTGCCACCGAAGTCGCCTGCCTTCTCGACGATGCGGAAATCGATGACGCCGACCTCCTGGAGCCGTACCGCGGCCAGCTGCCCGCCGAAGCCGCCGCCGATGATGAGCACGTCGATCTCTTCGTGCCGCGCGGGCCGGGTGAACCCCGGCTCTACGTACGGGTCCACGTTGTAGTGGTCGAAGTGCCCCGCGATCAGCTGATATTGGTCGTTCGCGTCCGCACGCAGCCGCTTGGCCCGCTCGGCGGCGTACTTCTTCCGCAGCGCCTCGGGGTCGAACCCCAACTCGTCAGGCGTCGGGATGTGGGGCGATTGCGTGGCTGCGTCGGCCATGAGCTGAGGACCTCCCCCTCGAATGGCTGCCTGCTGTCGGCGACCATGATGGCCCGAACGAAAGATCGTTCGGGTCTCTTCCTCCGTCACCGAATGTACGGACCACCTGCGGGCCCTAGGCAAATCTTCGGCGAGGCCGGGGTTTCCGTCCCCAGCGACTCAGGCCGTTGGCCGCTCGAGAGGGTGTGCTCGGGCGCAACCGGTCCGGTCATCAGAAGCGGGGGTCCGTGGGGTCGGCTCCCAAGTAGACCCGCCCGACATCGATCTTCGCCTGGCCCCATGTCTGGCCGGTCTGGCTGAGGCCTCTCATATCTCTGGCGAACCCACCGAGCGGGCAGGACTCGAGCAGTGCATCGACACCGCCCGCCTTGTAGGCCGCATCGGCAACCTCGACCGCGACCTCTTCAACGTGGAAGTACGCCGCCCACATCTCGGCACGAACGCGGTCTGCGACATCGCCCTGCTCGGCGGCCGCCACCACCGCCCGAGCGGATTCATAGAAGAACAGTCGGGCGGCACGGAGCTTCGCTTCCGCCGCGCCGATGGTCTCCCCGATCCAGGGTATCTCGCGCAGCACAACTCCTCGGGAAGCCGAAAATCGGATCGCCGCGAGCACCGCCAACGCGTCAATCGCGGCGCGGGCCAGCCCCAGCATGACCGCCCCGACACCACACTGCACGGCAATCCCAACCGGCACGCGATACAGGGGCCGGTCATCAGTCGTCGGGCCCCGCAGGGACGTGACGAATTCGTCGGCCACGAACCAGTCCTCGACACTGACAGCGTTACTCGCGGTCGCTCGCAGCGCGGTGGCGTGCCAGGTGTCCTCGACGGTGACCGCGTCAGCCGGCACGAAGCAGTGACGGATATCAGGCGATCCGATCGAAGGCGCTTGACCGTCCGCGACGTCACTGGCGGCTGCGCTCAACAAGAGCCAGCCAGCCGCCGGAGAACCGCTCACCACTGGCCAGCGGCCACTCAGCAGATATCCCCCTGCGACCCGCTGCGCCAGATTGGAGCCCACGACCAATGAGAACGCGAAGTAGGCGTCGGGATTGCCCATGACCTTCTGCCCCGCAGTGGGGTCGAGACGAGCAAGGGCCACCGCGGGCGGACGTGCATTGAACGCGTACCATGCCGCTGCGGGGTCAAGTCCCGCGAGTATTTCGAGCACTTCATACTGCACGAGCAAAGGAGCCTGCGCGCCACCCAGCACCGAG
>JAXDQG010000464.1:0-7671 GCA_034667945.1 Acidimicrobiia bacterium
CCAGGAGGTGCCGTATGGCGAGACGTCCACCTATGGCGAGCTTGCCCGTGAGCTCAGGGACGGTACGACGGCGCAAGAGGTGGGCGCGGCCGTCGGCCGCAATCCGCTCAGCATTCTCGTGCCGTGCCACCGGATCGTCGGCAGTACCGGCAAGCTCACGGGCTATGCGGGCGGGCT
This sequence comes from Acidimicrobiia bacterium, assembly GCA_034667945.1. Taxonomy (GTDB): domain Bacteria; phylum Actinomycetota; class Acidimicrobiia; order Acidimicrobiales; family CAIXPF01; genus JAXDQG01. The sequence goes on from JAXDQG010000464.1 coordinate 178, forward strand.
CCGGCGCAAGCGGTTCCTGCTCGACCTCGAGCGGGACACCGTGTCGAGCCAAGGCCGGTTGTTCCGCTGAGTGCCGCCGCCTGCGTTGTGAAATCCGCTGGACCTCCCGACGCCCTCAGGTCAGGACGAATCCCTCGTAGCCGTTGGCGGCGACCTCGGCGAGTCGCTTGCGGTAGCGAGGGGCGCCTCCGTTATAGGCCACGGCACGCATCTTGTCCCGGCCCTCGATGTTCGAGTTGTAACCGGTGAACCAGGACTTGACCTTGCCCAAGAGCACCACGTCGTACATATCCATGACGTGGCGGCCCCACGCGGTTTCGGCTTCGGGTGTGGTGTCGATGGTGGTGTGGTTGTTGTCGCGGAGGTAGCACAGCAATTGCGTGGTCCAGTCCACGCCTTCTTCAACTCCACGACCGAAGTTCGTGAAGCCCGAGCCGGCCTGTGGCCCTGCCACCATGAGGAAATTCGGGAAGTCGGCAGTCTGCACGCCCAGATACGTGACCGGACCCTCGGCCCACTTGTCCTTGAGCTTGGCGCCCCCCACTCCGGTGATATCAATCTTTTCGAACGCCCCAGTCACTGCGTCGAATCCGGTGGCGTACACGATGACGTCAACGTCGTAGTCCCGCTCTGTGGTGCGCAAACCCGTCTCGGTGATGCGTTGTATCGGGGACTCGTTCAAGTCGACCAAATGGACGTTCTCTCGGTTGTAGGTCTCGTAGTAGTTCGTCTCCATGGGGACACGCCGGGTGCCGAAACCGTGATCTTTGGGCACGAGTTTCTCGGCAGTCACCGGATCCTTGACCCGCTCGCGGATCTTGTTGGCCACGAACTCGCTGAACTCCTCGTTGGCCGACTCCTCCAGCAACACGTCACGGAAGTTGCCCTGCCAGATGCGGAAGCCAGACGAGGCGTACAGTTCCTCCCAGAACTCCTGGCGTTCATCCTCGGAGACCTCGAACGGCTTGCGCCGATCGGGCATGTGGATGAAACCTCCAGGGGTCTGGCGGCAGCGCTCGAAGATCTCCTCGTACCGGGCGCGGATGTCCGCCATCTCCGTGTCGTCGATCGGGCCGTTGTGTAGCGGCGCGCACCAATTGGGGTGGCGCTGGAACACGAAGAGCTCTGCGGCCGATTGAGCCACGACCGGAATCAACTGCACAGCGGTCGCCCCGGTGCCAATGACCGCGACCCGCTTGCCGGCCAGGTCGACGCCCTCGTGCGGCCAGTTGTACGTGTGGAACCACTGGCCCTTGAAGCGGTCGATTCCCTCGAGGCGCGGCATGACCGGGGTCGAAAGGATGCCGACGGCGGTGATGACGAACTGGCTGCGCCACGAACGACCGTCGTCGGTCGTCAATGTCCAGCGACGATTCTGCTCGTCGTAATCAGCGGACTGCACCCGACAGTTGAAGCGGATATGGGGCCGAAGCTCGAACTTGTCCGCGACATGGTTCAAATACTTGAGATTCTCCGGTTGGGGAGAGAAATGCTCGGTCCAATGCCACTCGTCGAGCAACTCCTTCGAGAAGGAATAGCCGTACGTGTAGCTCTCCGAATCGAACCGGCAGCCCGGGTAGCGGTTGTGGTACCAGGTTCCGCCCAGCCCGTCGGCGGCTTCGAGCGCGACGGCATCGAATCCGGCGGCCCGAGCGCGGAACAGCTGGTAGATACCGGTCAAACCAGCGCCGATGATGACGATGTCGTGTTCTTCTTCCACAGTCCCCATGCCCCCGAGTCCCCATGCACCCGACTTCTTGTGAGCCGATGAGGCTCACCGACCGCCGGCCTGCTCCAGCAAGCCGCAGGCAAAGTATGCGGGGAGCGAGGGTGTCCCCGCCAGCGCTCGCGGGCTGCGGGTGCGACCTCGGGCGTGCGACCGGTCAGCGGAAGAGCGGCATGACGTGGCGTGCGAATCGCTCACAGACCGGGATCACTTCATTTGACGGCATGGCCCCTTGAGCGACCTCGAGCAGCAGGCCATCAGGTGCATAGAAGTCCTGCACCCAGCGCAGCTTGGTGATCACGCGCTCGACATCGCCGATGAGCGACAGATTCGACTGATCGAAGCGCTCGTAGGTCAGGTCCGCCATGCTCCGCCCAGATGCTCGCTGGTGGTACTGCTCGTAGGCGGCCGCCTGATGCGGGTTACGGGCGTCGAGCCCGGCGAAGAAGCGCAGGTAGTTCTGCGTGAAGGTCCAACCGCGCCCGGCTGCCTCCTGTTCGTTTTCCGCGCAGTACATCTGGATGACGCCGAGCACCTCCCGGCTGGCGGGGTCGTGACCGGCGTCGGCCAGCGCGGAGCGGTAGCGCGCGATGGCGTCGCGCACGAAGTCGGGCTTCGGGATGAAGAATGCCGTAGCCAGATTGAGGCCCCGGGTGCCGGCCCAGATGTAGCTGTCGAGCGTCGCTGCGCCCGATGCATAGATCGGCGGGTGGGGCTGCTGCAACGGGGGAGGGAAGCACTCGGCGCCGCGCAGGGACCAGAACTCGCCGTCGGTGTCGAACGGTTTGCCCGCGGCATTCCATGCCGCCTGGATCACCTCGGCACCCTCGCGGAAACGGCGGGTGGATTCTTCGGTCTCGATGCCGAAGAGGTCGTAGGCGGTCTTGAGGAACCCGCGGCCGATGCCGTACTCGAGCCGACCGCCCGAGAGCACGTCGACCATGGCGTACTCCTCCGCCAGTCGGAGGGGGTGGTGAAGCGGAACGAGCGATATGCCAGTGCCCAGCCGGATGCGGGAGGTGCGGGCCGCTGCGGCCATGGCCATCACGGCGGGTGACCCAAAGGAGTACTGCGCGTAGTGATGCTCGCCGAACCAGACCGAGTCGTAGCCGAGTTCCTCGAGGGCCACGATCTGATCGAGGATGTCCCCGTAGTACCGAGACGCACTCCCGTGGATCTCTTCGTGATAATCGATGTTGTAGAGCACGCCGAAGCGCATGGCGGGGGAGCGTAGTCAGGGACTGCGCGCTCCGAAGCCGACCAGCACGCTGCTTGGGTCGGGTCGACCCGCGGCGTCTGTGACGACCGCCCCGACCAACGCCGTCGGATCGGTCATGCCCAGCGGAGGCTTTCAGCTGCGAAACTGGCGCTGTGATCGTTGACTGCGCCATCTACGAAGCCGGTCGGCGTGTCAGAGAGCCGTTCACCGCTGACGAGGCGTTGAAATTGGCTCGTGCCGGACACGGGTTCGCCTGGATCGGTCTGTACGAACCGACTGCCGAGGAGTTCGCCAGCACGGCGCGCGCCTTCGATCTGCACCCGCTCGCCGTCGAGGACGCCATCAACGCCCATCAGCGCCCGAAGCTCGAGCGTTACGGCGACAGCCTGTTCGCGGTCTTCAAGCCAGCCCGCTATGTCGACTCCAAGGAGGTGGTCGAGATCGGGCAGATCATGGTGTTTCTCGGAGCCGATTTCGTGGTCACGGTCCGCCACGGCCTGTCGGGGGCGTTGTCGGACGTCCGCAGCCGGCTCGAGGCCGATCCCGAGCGGCTGCTGTGGGGACCGGGCTCGGTGCTCCATGCCGTCGCCGACAAAGTGGTGGACGACTACCTGGTCGTCCTGCGTGGCCTCGACGAGGACATCGACCAGATCGAGCACGATGTGTTCAGCGGACCCCGGGCGACGCATGCGGAGCGGATCTTCAGCCTCAAGCGAGAGGTGCTGGAGTTCCGACGGGCGGTCGAGCCGTTGGAACAGCCGCTGGCCGAACTGTCGCTGGGGGTCAAGCCGGTCGACGAGCGCGCCGAGGACTACTTCCGCGACGTCCACGACCACCTGCTACGGGTGCACGAGCACCTGACCGCTTACGCCACGCTGCTCGACAGCGCGCTGCACGCCAATGTGGCGCAGGTCGGCATGAGGCAGAACGAGGACATGCGGAAGATCTCTGCGTGGGTGGCGATCATTGCCCTGCCGACCATGATCGCGGGCATTTATGGCATGAACTTCGAGCACATGCCGGAACTCAGCTGGCAGCTCGGTTACCCCGTGGTACTGAGCTTCATGGCGCTGTCGAGCTTCTTGCTCTATCTGAACTTCAAACGGCGCGACTGGCTCTGAGCCGCTGGCGACCCCCGCCCGCTGGACGGGGCGGGCGAGAAGGTCAGCGACGGGCGAGCGGCCCGCGCAGCACCTGCCCGGGATATGCCCCCGTGTGCTCGCCACCCTCGGTCAGGACCTCGCCATTGACCACCGTGGCCGCGATCCCGGTGCCCTTCTGCACCAAGCGCACCGAGCCACCGGGCAGGTCATGGGCAACCCCCGGCATGCCAGGACCGATCTTCTCAGGGTCGAACACGCACAGGTCGGCCGCCAAGCCCTCACGCAACAGTCCCCGGTCGTGGAAGCCCCAGGCGGTGGCCGGCGCCAGCGTGATCTTGTGGATCGCCTGCTCGAGCGTGAAGGCCTCGCGCTCGCGGGTCCAGTAACCCAGCAGATGAGTGGGGATCGAGCTGTCCATCAGCTGGCTGACGTGCGCACCCGAGTCGGAGAACGTCGGGATGCAGCGCGGATGGCGCATGATCTCCAGGACTACATCGGGGTCGCCGTTGAGGATCGGCTGCAAGAAAAATTGCTCGAAGTCGGACTCGACCGCCAGATCCAACATGCACTCGGCAGGGTCGACCCCACGCTCGGCAGCCAGCTGCGCCACGCTGCGATAGGGCGGCGTCGGGCTGTCCATGACCCGGATCCAGTCGTACTCCGGCTTGCGGGCCTCGGCCCCGACACCCTTTGGCCATGCGCCGTCGCGCGCCGCGGCCAAGAGCTTCTCCCGCATGGACGGATCCCGCAGTGCCCGCTTCTGCTCATCGAGCGGCCACGAGCGCATTTCCTTCCATTCGGGCAGGGCATCGAAGGGGATCTGGGTCTTGAACGACAAAACCACGTTGAACTCGCGCGCATGCGCTTGGCCGAACATCCGCCCGCCCCGGGCGGCCGTGCCGTCCAGCAGGTCGAGCAACCGGCGGTGTTCGCCCTTCGGAGTACGCCCGGAGGCGACCCCGAAGGTGATCGGCACGCCGGTCTCCACCGCGAGGTCCATCAGCCGGCCGTAGTAGTCGTTCTGCTTCTCCTCATTGCGGCCCACGTCTTCGCCGGCCAGCTCGAAGATGCCCGCACCCAACTCGCCCATGACGCTGACCAGGGCAGCTACCTCATCCCAGGTCGCCAGCCGGCTGGCCACCGGACGATCGTCGGAGGTCTGATGGTTGAACGTCCGACTCGTCGTGAACCCCACGGCCCCGGCACGGAGCGCGTCGCGAAGCTCCCGAGCCATGACACCCAGGTCATCGTCGGTGGCCTCTTCCTCGAAGGCCCGCTCACCCATGGCCCACGTGCGCAGGGCTGAGTGGCCGACATAACCGGCATAGTTGATGCCCTTGGGTAGCGCATCGAGCGCGTCCAGATACTCCGGATAGGTCTCCCAGGACCACTCGATGCCTTGGGCCATGGCATCGGCGGAGATGTCCTCGGCACGCTCGAGATTCCGCACAACCAGGTGGCGCTGATTCGCCCGGGCAGGGGCCAGGGTGAAGCCGCAGTTGCCCATGACCACCGAGGTGACCCCGTGCCAGCACGAGCAGGTGCCCAGCGGATCCCACGCGATCTGCGCATCCATGTGCGTGTGGCCGTCGATGAAGCCGGGCGTGACAACCAGACCCTCGGCATCGATCTCGCGACGGCCCCGCTCACGGATACGGCCGATGCGGCTGATGCGGCCGTGCGTCACCCCCACATCGGCCCGATAGCGAGCCCCGCCAGAGCCGTCCACCACTACGCCGTTACGGACCACCAGGTCGTAGCTCATCGTCGGATGCCCCCTTCTGACAACCCGTTCGGGTCGGCGGGATCGTACCTCCCGTCCCTGGTACCCGCCCAGTTCCCATCGTGTCGCGGGCCACTCGCCAGCGCCCCTCCGCGCTGCCGCGGTGCCCCTATCAACAAAAGCATGAACGCACAGCGGCGTTGTGCGTGACCGATCATCCCTATTCGAGATGCTCGAATGGTCTGAGTCCTACGAATGCGAGGCCGCAGACGGGCGCCTAATATCGCGCCCCGCATGCTGCCTTCGCTGAAGCGTCTGTTGGTCGGCCGCCCGCTTGCGACGGCAGAGGAAGCCGAACAGCGGCTCCGGAAGATCGTCGCGCTTCCTGTCTTTGCCTCCGATGCAGTGTCGTCGACGGCCTATGCCACCGACGAAATAGTCGCTGTTCTCTTGGTGCAGGCCGGCATCGGCACCCGGGCATTCGGTCCATTGGTGCCGATCTCCATCGTTGTAGTCGTCCTGCTCTTCATTGTGGTCATCAGTTACCGACAAACGATCTTCGCCTATCCCTCGGGCGGCGGCTCCTACGTCGTCAGCCGAGAGAACCTGGGCGTCACGCCGTCTCTGGTCGCTGGCGCCTCTTTGCTGGTCGATTACGTGCTCACCGTGGCGGTGTCCATTGCGGGCGGCGTCTTGGCAATTCGGTCGGCCGCCGGCTTGTCGACGTCGTGGTCCGTACCCCTCTGCCTGTTGATGATCGTCATCATGACCGTGGCCAATCTTCGCGGGCTACGAGAGTCTGGCGCTCTGTTCGCACCGCCGACGTACCTCTACGTCACCATGTTGGTCTTGCTGATCATTGTCGGGCTGTTTCGTATCTATGTGCAGGATCTCGGTCCGATCCCGATCGAGCAGCTGTCCGAAGCGGGCCGCGAGCTGAGGAATTCAGCCAATTCCCTCGGGCTGCTCATGCTGTTGCGGGCATTTTCGTCGGGAGCCGTCGCCCTTTCCGGGGTCGAAGCCATCTCGAATGGCGTGCCTGCATTCCAACGGCCCGCTTCGAAAAACGCCGCCAAGACGATCGTGATCATGGCGACCATCCTGGGCACTTGCTTCTTCGGGGTGTCCGTGCTGGCCTCGCACTTCCAGCCCTTCAGAGCGCCCGAGGGCCCCACGACGATTGCCATGATTGCCGAGCACGTGTATGGCGGGCGGGGCGTGCTGTTCTGGATCACGCAGATAGCCACCTTTGCCATCCTCACCCTGGCAGCCAACACCGCCTACGCCGGGTTCCCCAGTCTGTCGTCGATCATTGCCAGCGACGGCTTCCTGCCCCGCCAGTTGGCCAACCGCGGTGACCGACTCGTCTTCTCGAACGGCATCGTCTTCCTTGCCGTACTGGCCGGTGTGCTGGTCGTCGCGTTCAATGGCGACATCACGGCCCTCATACCGCTGTACGCGGTCGGCGTGTTCACCGGTTTCACGCTCTCGCAGGCCGGCATGGTCGTGCATCACGCCCGTCTCAAAGAGCCCCGGTGGCGATCAAGTCTCGCCATCAACGCCATCGGGGCCCTCACCACCGGGACGGTGGCAGCCATTGTCATCATCTCGAAGTTCACGGAGGGCGCCTGGCTCCCAGTCGCCATCATCCCGCTACTTGTCATCATGTTCCGAGCGATCAACAAGCACTATAGCGGCTTGGCCGATCAACTCAGTTTCGAGA
>JAXDQG010000465.1:0-8717 GCA_034667945.1 Acidimicrobiia bacterium
CCAATACCGCGAGCATGCCGCCAAAGAACACCCGTGACTTCGTCATCTTCGCCCCCCGCAGACTGACCTGAGGCACAACGACCTCTGGCCTATGAATCGACCCTTCAACCAGCTGTCAAACTCGGACACTACACCACTCGAGGTTGCGCGGTCGGCTTCTCGCGGGGAATGTTTGCGCAGGCAAACACTTACGGACGCCTGCCCGGGCGGCGCGGCCATACGTGAGACGTCACGGCGAATAAAGAGTTTTTAGACCTTCGGCTCGTAGCCCACCCGAACTTGACTATAGTCGGTTAATAATCGGATTTCTTGCAGGAGTAAATCGGACGACTCGCACCCAGCACGGTGAGAGAAATAGAGCAGAGACGGCCATCGGTCTCACGGATAATTTGAGCATGGGCCAGCACCCGATTGGAGGTAATTCAAAAACCGAAGCTGTGCGCTCTTAAGTGTCTGGCCTCACAACCGTCCGCGAATCGACGCTGCCGACGTCACGGCGAACGTTGATAACCCTATGCTGCCGTCGACCAAAAGGGGGTAGTCATGTTTGAGGAAGGTCTAACCCGCCGTCAAGCACTGGGGATGGGGACAGCCGCCGTGGCGGCCGGTGCCGTTGCGCTCGCGCCGACGCTGGCGCCCAGTGTTGCGGGGGCCGCCAGCAGGGACGATGCCAGTTCAAACGGTGATGCGGTCCGCCCGACCATCACGCTGGCGGAAGCGCAGAAGCTGCTGGAGGCGGCCGAGGCCAAAGCGAACGAGATCAACGTGCCGATGTACGTGGTCATCGTCGATGAGAGCGGTCGACAGGCCGCCTCCATCCGTATGGACCGCACGCCCCTGGCGGCGCTCACCTTGGTGCCGCCCAAGGCGTTCACCGCTGTGTCCTTCCGCACGCCGACCCACGTGCTTGCGCAAAGTGCGGCGGCCGACCCGGTGCGGGTGGCATCCTTCCTCGCCTCAGGCGAGTTCACCCTGCTGGGAGGGGGTCTTCCCATCGTGCGCAGCGGGGCTGTGATCGGCGCCATCGGCGTGGGCGGGGGCACCCCGGAACAGGACGTGGTCGTCGGTCAGGCTGCCCTGACTGCTCTGGCCGGCTGAGTCTGGCCGGCTGACTCTCGCCGGCTGACTCTCGCCGGCTGAGCGGCGGCACACCACAGTCGGTTGGGCGAATCGGAGGCCAGCGCGGGGAATACCATCGCGCTCGGCCGCCGATACGCCGCTGAGCAGCAGTTCGGTCAGGCCACGTTCACCTCGAGCACCTGGCCACGGGCGGCGTGGCTCTGACCGCCGCCGACCAGATTGCAGATGAAAGCGTATTGCCCCGGGGGAAGATTGAGGCTGACCGACGAGGTGGCGCCGGGGTCGAAGCGGTCGAGCTTGCCGACCAACACACCCGCCCCGAGTGCCGGCTCGTTCACCGACCCATCCGTGTTCTTGGGCAGTGATGCGAAGGGCCCCTTCAGCACCAGCAACTCATGGGGGAACGTGCCACCGTTCTTCGCATTGAAGGTCACGTTGCCGGCCTTGATGGCGCCGGCCTGGACCTTCCATTCGCTCAGCGTGACGTCGACCGATGTGGCACCGGCCGTCGTCGAGACAGCTGCCGTGGTGGAGCTACCCGGTGCCGATGTGGCGGCTGCTGAGCTTGCGGTGCTGGCCGCCGTCGTGGGGGCTGCAGTCGTGGGGGCTGACGTAGAGGCAGCCTTGTCACCCGAACTACCACCGCACGCTGTCACGGTTGCGACTGCTCCAACAGCCAACGCGATCAGCACTTTACGCATAGGTCCTCCGCCTGTTCGGTTCGGTAAAGAACGAAGGCTACCCAGGCATCCGGCTGGATTCTTGTCGCGGTCCGTAGGATCCTTCGGCGATGGACAAACTGTTCGGCCTGCCCGCACACCCCCTCCTTGTCCACGCACCAGTGGTGTTCGCGCCGCTGGTTTGCCTGGCTGTGATTCTCACGTTCGTGCTTCGAGGCGGCCGTCGGCGCTACGGCTACGCGCTCGTCGCTTCCGCCGCCGTCACGTTTCTTTCCACGATCCTGGCGGTGTCGTCGGGCGGCAGGCTCGAGACCGCACTCAAGAACACCATCGGCAATGCTGCACGGCACCACAGTGAGCTGGGCCGAATGACTCGAATCCTGGCGGGCCTGTTGTTCCTCGCCGTGCTGGCCTGGGTTTTGGTCGGTCGGGCGCTCGAGAGTCCCAACAAGGACGCCTCCTCGAGTGGCCGGCGGATCATCGTTCCGGTCCTCGGCGGAATAAGCATCATCGTGTCGGTTCTGCTGGTGATCTGGACGATCAGAACCGGGCACGCCGGCGCCAAATTGGTGTGGCAGACCGGCTGATCCCAACCGGCTGATCCCAACCCGGCGGTCGTACAGCAAGGCGGGATCGAAAAGGAACTGGGCGAAATAACAAAGCAATCGGCTCGACGAGCAGGAGACCCACACGGGTGGGCCGCGGAGCCGGGAGGCCGTGGCTGGCCAGCCCCCCGGCTCGCAGGGCAGAGCCCCTCGCGGTCAGTCCTCGGGCCCGTCGTTGGTCTCGGTGTCGGTGCCGCCATTTTCGTCCGGGCCGTCGTGCCCGTCATCGGAGTGCGCAGCGAGCACCTTGGCGTTGCCGGCATCGACCTTGACGTCGAGGGACCCGGACGCCGTATCCACCGTTACCGCGTAGACAACATTGCCGTCCTCTTCTTCCAACTCGACCGACCGGGCGGTCCCGGGATGGGCTGCCACGGCCGCCGCCTTGGCGTCGTCCGCGGTGACCTTGGCCAAGCCCGCGAGCGACGCCGATTCGTCCGACTCGCTGGCCGTGCCGCTCGGATCCGTGCCGTTGGCCGGCCCGGGCACGGTGATGGAGGACTGGTATGGCGCGGCCTCGTCGGGTCCGTCGGCCGCGTCGGCGCTCGCCGAGGTAGTCGACGACGAGCTCGATTGCGCAGAGGCGAGGCCGTAGCCGCCCAGGAGCGTACCGACAGTCAAACCACCGGCGATGAAGAGCTTCTGCCTCTTGCTGAGATCCATGTTTGCTTCCTTTGTTGGGGTGGCTGCCTTTGTTGGGGTGGCTGCCAAGTCGGTGACACCGATGCGGGAGCTGACGCCGGGCAAAATCGACGTGGCACCGAGGTGTGTTCGTCAGCGCTCCAGCCGCTCGTCTGTCGTTGGGACTCTGACGAGCCGACCCTGTGGCCACCCTGAAGACCAACCTTCAGCTTCTCTTCAGCTTCGATTGGCAAGCGGAGAGGTAAGCGACTCGGGCCTGCCCGGGAGGATCCATGCGTGTCCTGGTGGTCGAGGACGAGAAGCGACTCGCTGCTGCACTGAGGCGAGGTCTGCAGGCCGAGGGCTTCGCGGTCGACGTCGCCCTGAACGGCACCGACGGATTGTGGCTGGCCACGGAACAGCCTTTCGACGCCATCGTCCTCGACGTGATGCTGCCCGGCATCCATGGGTTCGAGGTCTGCTCGCGCCTCCGAGAGGCGGGGATCTGGACACCGATTCTGGTGCTGACGGCCAAGGACGGCGAGCTCGACGAGGCAGAGGCGCTCGACACCGGCGCGGATGACTATCTCGCCAAGCCGTTCTCGTTCGTGGTGCTGTTCGCTCGGCTACGGGCCCTGGTCCGGCGGGGCACCCCCGAGCGACCGGCAGTGCTGAGAGCAGGCGACGTGTCACTGGACCCCGCGACCCACCGCTGCGCCCACCGTGGCGAAGAGGTGACGCTCACCGGCCGGGAGTTCGCGGTGCTCGAATACCTCATGCGCCGACCCGGCGAGATCGTCTCGAAAGCGCAGATCCTCGACCACGTCTGGGACTTCAGCTACGACGGCGACCCCAACGTGGTCGAAGTCCACATCAGCGCCCTGCGGCGGAAGCTCAACCTGCGCAACGGCCGTCAGAGCCTGGAGACCCTCCGGGGTCTCGGCTACCGGCTGGTTACGGCCGAGAGCGAGTAGACGACGTGCTCCGCCGCCCGGTAACCGTTCGAGCCCGCACCACGCTCCTGGCCGTGGTTGTCGTGGGCCTGGCCCTGCTCGTCGGGGCTGTCGGGCTGGTCGCATCGTTGCGCTGGTCACTCGAGCGGAGCGTGACCGATACCGCGCAGCTGCGGGCACACGACGTGGCCGCCCTCGCCGCCCGGGGGAACCTGCCGAAACCGCTGTCCTTCCCGGGGGAGGAACAGGGCGTGGTCCAGGTGGTGGCTCCCGACGGCACCGTGGTTGCGGCCAGCGGGAACATCAGCGGAGAACCAGCGATCGCCGATTTTGCCGTCGGGCCGAGCGGACCTGTGGCGCGAACACTGCGCCAGACGGAGGACAGCGATGGCGAACGTCTTCGCGTCGTGGGGCTGGCGGCAACCACACCGTCCGGCCCCGTGACCATCTATGCCGGCCAGCCCCTCGATACCGTCGACCATTCGGTGAACTCGGCCGCCACGGCCCTGGCCCTCGGCCTGCCGGTCCTTCTCGGCATCGTCGGTGTGACCGCGTGGACGGTGGTCGGGCGGGCGTTGCGGCCGGTCGACTTGATCCGAGCCGAGGTGGCCGAGATCGGCGAGACGGATCTGCACCGCCGGGCTCCCGACCCGGGCACACAGGACGAGATCGGTCGATTGGCGGTGACCATGAACGCCATGCTCGACCGTCTGGAACGCTCCGCCGAGAGACAGCGCCGCTTCGTGGGCGACGCCTCCCACGAGCTCCGCAGCCCCCTGGCTGCCATGCGGGCGCAACTCGAGGCGAACCTGCTCGACCCCTCATCCAGCGACTGGGTGAGCACCACGATCGACCTGCTGGCCGACCAGGCCCGGCTCGAGCAGCTGGTGGGAGATCTGTTGCTCCTCGCCCGTCTCGACGGCCACCGGGCACTGAGGCGTCCGACGCTCGTGGACGTCTCGGCCGCGGTGACACGCGTGGTACGGAGCAGCGGTGTGACCACGGTGCCGGTTCACGTCACCTGTGACGAGAGCTGCATCGTGGCGGGGCACGTCGAACAGCTGGAACGGATGGTGCGCAACCTCGTGGACAACGCCGTTCGCCACACCAACTCCCAGGTCCGGGTCGAGGTGACGAGACAGGGGCGCGAGGTCGTGGTCGACGTGATCGACAACGGGCCTGGTATACGTGCAGAAGACCGCATCCGGGTGTTCGAGCGGTTCACGCGCCTCGACGACGCGCGAGCCACCGACACGGGCGGCAGCGGCTTGGGGCTGTCGATCGTCCAAGGACTTGTGAACGCGCACGGCGGCACGGTCGCGTTCCTGGATACGCAGCAGGGTGCCCACGCTCGGTTGGTGCTACCGGCGACCGACGTCCCCGGCTCCGATGCTGCCCGGGTCGTAGCCGCCTCTGCCTCGCTCGTCTCAGCAGCCGGTGCTGGCACCGCTGATCACGACGGGCAGGTCGCTCGCCATCTTCGGTAGCGTCGCCGAGGATGTCTGCTCGCATCCTCTTCAGCGCCGACGGTGAACCCGTTGCCCTCCACGACCTCGGCGGCAGGGGAACGCCACTGCTGCTGACCCACGGCAACGGCCTCAATGCCGGCATGTGGGCAGCCGTCACCCCGCTGCTCTCGGACCGGTTCCATCTCTGGGGGCTCGACTTCCGGGGTCAGGGCGCCGCCGGAGCTGCTCGGGCACAGGGGGTAGGTGCACGTGGGCCCATTACGGAACTGGACGTCGAGCGCGACCGATTCGCCGAAGACCTCCTGGTGGCGGTCGAAGCCATCGGCGGTCCCCCGGCGCTGACCGCCGGCCACTCGCTGGGCGGCGTGGCGACGATCAAGGCCGAGCAGCGCTGGCCGGGCACCTTCCGGGCGGCGTGGCTGTTCGAGCCGGTGCTGATCCCCGTCGGATTCGAGCGGCCGAGCGATGTCAACATCGATCTGGTCGAAATCGCTCGTCGACGTCGTCAGGTGTTCGACTCGGTGGACGACGCCTACGAGCGATTCCTATCGAAGCCGCCGTTCGACCGATGCGATCCCGCCGCGGTCCGGGCCTACGTCGAGATCGGCACCTACCCGTCGGACGATGGCACGGTACGGCTGTCCTGCACGGGCGAAACCGAGGCGCGCGTCTTCAGCAGCGGTGAGCCGATGGACTTCGCCTCCTTCGCCGAGATCCGTTGCCCCACGGTGGTGGCTTGCGGCGGGACCGCCCAGCTCGGCGAGATCCCGGCCATGGTGGCGCCGCTGGTGGCGAAGGCGCTCGGCGAGGCACGGCTGGAGCGCTTCGATGACCAGACGCACTTCGGCCCGATGGAAGAGCCCGAGGCCATCGCGGCGTCGATCCTGGCGCACCTTGGCCCTGTGTGAGCAGGTCAGCAGCACCGGGGAGCGTTTATGCGCGCCGCCTCGTGATCAGGACCAACTTGTGATCAGGACCGACTCAATCGGTTGCCGCGGCCGTGGTGGCGGCCAGTTCCGCGGCGACCTGCTGCTCTACCCGGGTCCCGCTGAAGAAACGAGGGTTCGTGTCGCCGAGGAAGTGAGCCGGGTTGCCGAAGACGAAATCGCGGAAGTCGTCCTCGCTGATGAGGCCGTCGTCGACCAACTCGTAGGCCTCGGGCACCACCTCGGACATGTCGATGACGTCGAAATGCCCGATGTCCGATCCGTACAGGGCCTTGAGACGGGCGCCGAACGGATTGGCCTTGCGGTTGAAGGCCAGGCTGTTCATCTTGTCGTCAGCCTCGCACCCGAAATAGAAGGACCTGGTGAAGAGGTCGACGAAGTCACGAGCCTCGGTGATCCCGCAGCGGGCGTAATCGTCCAGCTGCTCGATTCCGCCGGTGGCCGCTGACGCCTCGTTGTCGAACAGCCCTTCACCCCGCCGGAACCTGTCCGCCAAGCCGGCGTCGCCGTAGGTCTCGGCCAGCTCGACGAGCGTCTCGAGGTCGAGGTTGGCGGGCTTGGTGTTCTCGAGCGCTTCGAGGTTGCGCTTCTCCCAATGGCCGATCAGGTCCGAGAACAGGTTGCACGCCCAGGCCACCCCTCCCTCCAGGAAGCCGAAGTTGACGTCCGGGAACCGGCGGGTGACGCCGTCGAGGAACAGGGACTTGCAGACCGCCTCGCTTGCCGTCGCGAAGTGCCCGATGTGGTTGAAGACGAAGTTCGTCGGCGACATCCGCAGCCCGAAGCCGCGGGTACCCATGTGGAAGGTGGGCGAGAAGCCCAGTGAGTGGCAGGCGTCCCAGACCTCGTCGTAGTCGTAGGCGCTGTCGATGCCCAGCGTGTCGTGCCAGACCGCCCGCCGACCGGCCTCCGGTGAGCGTCGGACGACGTCGGGAATGGGCCGGCGCATCAGGCTGCCCAGCACGACGGCCTTGAGCCCCAGCTCATGACGGATGTGCTCGAGCTCGGCAGTGGCCTCGTCCGGCGTGAACATCGGGACCACGCACGCCGGGGTCATGCGGTCGGCGTAGTCACCGAAGTACTCGGCGACGAACGAGTTGAACGCCCGACACGTCGCCCGGCGCATCTCCAACTCCGGCAGCTGCATGAGGGCGAGACCGTGTGTCGGGTAGAGCACCGAGAAATCGATGCCCAGCTCATCGAGGCGCTCGTAGAGCAACCCGGGGATCATGGACGTGGCGCGATCACGGGCGTTGCGGGTGGAGTAACCCCAGAAGATCTCCTGGGCCACCCCCCGCTGCCGTCGATCGTCGACGCTCATCGTGAGAGACCGGCCGACCCGGCGGGGAAAGAGGCTGAAGCCTTCGGCGGCGATAGGGCCGCCAATGCGCTCGAGTCCCTCCAGTACAACCGGGTGGTACTCCAGCCAGTGGCCGTCGGCATCGATCACAGGATGGTCGATGCGAGCCTTGACTTCGGCCACGCTGAGCTCGTGGTTGGTCATGGTGATTCCCCTTTGCTCAAACTGCGCAGTTCCTACAGCACGCTGCAGGTGATCTCGCCCAACTCGTCGAAGATGGCCACCATCGTCTCGCCCTCCCCCAACGGCGTGGCCCTTTTTGAACGAGCCCGAGAGCAGCGTGGCCAGCCTGCATGTTGGCACCGAACTCATCCAGCTTGCTGGCCAACCAGGCCATCGAGTTGACGGAATTTCCCCGCGTCGCGGCGTCCCGATCCGACGTAGGGATCTTTCATACGTTCTGGACAGACTGGGATGAAGCCAACGCCTGATCGAGCCTTGACGCCGCTGCGCACATTGCCGCCGCACGTGTCGAATCCTCCTACCTTTCTCAATGCAAACTGATCTCTTGTATTAGTGCGCCCGTCCCCAGATGAATACTTGCTGATTAGCATGCCTGCGGACTAGTTTTACGCGGTCGAGAGGCGTCATGCTGACTGAGCAATTTGTCATCAATTGCCGTGGTCGGCGATGCCGGAAGGATGATTGCATGTTCCGAAAAGCCCTCACAGTCGCCATCATGGCCGGGTTGGCCATGGCCGGCTGTAGCGGCTCGTCGACATCGTCGGGTGGCACAACCGCCACGACCGGTACCGGTGAAGCGACGGGTACACCAATTGTGCTCGGCGCCATCAGCACGAATTCCGGTACGAACATTCTGCCGCAAGCGATGAAAGCCGCCGAAGCCGTCTTCGGGCGGCTCAACCACAACGGCGGCATCAATGGCCATCCCGTCGATTACTTCATGGAAGACGACGGGGGTGATCCGGCGCAGGCCGCGGTCGCCGCCAAACGGCTTGTCGAAGAGAGGAAGGTGGCAGGGTTCGTCGGCGGCGGGTCGCT
>JAXDQG010000466.1:0-4792 GCA_034667945.1 Acidimicrobiia bacterium
GATCGGCTGGCCGATCCGGCCATCGTGCGCTTGGCCCGGCCAGAGGCCGAGCTCATCGACGTCGGGAAGCGTCCGGGCAGTCCCTTGCCCCAGGCCACGATCAATGCGCTGCTCGTTCATCTGGGGAGTGGCGCTGGGGAGCACCGGGTGATCGTGCGCCTGAAAGGCGGAGATCCTTTCGTGTTCGGACGAGGTGGTGAAGAGGCGATGGCGCTGCTCGAGGCCGGGGTCCCGTTCGAGGTGGTGCCGGGTGTGACGTCGGCTGTGGCCGCGCCGGCGTGTGCCGGGGTGCCGGTGACCCACCGGGGGTTGGCGGCTGCGGTGACGGTGGTTACTGGTCATCGACGGGTGGGGGCGGAGGCGGACACCGACTGGGAGTCGTTGGCCAGGGTCGGCGGCACAGTAGTGATCCTGATGGGGGTGGAGCAGCGGGGGTTCATTGCGGAGCGCCTGCAGGCCGGTGGATTGTCGGCCGATACGCCGGTGTGCGCGGTGATGAATGGGAGTCGCCCCGGCCAGCGGGTGATTCGGACGTCGTTGGGGCGGCTGGGGCAGACGTCGATCGAGCCGCCAGCGACGATTGTGGTGGGCGCGGTGGCCGGGTTGGAGCTTCTGCCCCTTAATGCTGGGCAGCGGCCGGAGGCCGTCGAGCGAGGGACGGCGGCGGGCGAGCTCGGATCGCCCTAAGCCTCCGCCACGCTACGCGTTCGTCCACCACGCTACGCGTTTTAGAAACGAGGCCGCTAAGGCGAAAAAGGCGACCTAGTCGGGGGTGGTTTCAGGGGGTCCGCGCAAAAGGCCTGGTGGGTCGGCATGGTTTGTCGGCTTTGCTGGGAGGTAGCGGGTGGCGGCTCATTTGACGTTGGAGCAGCGGCGGCAGGTTCGCGCGTTACGGGGCCGGGGGTTGTCCCTGCCGGAGGTGGCCCGGGCGGTGGGTTGTTCGTTGACGACCGCGACGCGGGTCGCGGCGGGGCCGGGGAAGCGGGAGGCCCGCCGGACCCCGTGGGATGCGGGGAAGAAGCGGCTCTCGGCGAAGGACCGCGAAGAGATCCGGGCGGGCCTGGCGCGGGGGGAGACCTTCACCGTCATCGCCGCCCGCCTGGGCCGGGCGATCTCCACGATCTCCCGGGAAGTGGCGGCCAACGGCGGCCGGGGGGACTACCGGGGCTGTGCGGCCCATGACCGGGCCTACGCCCAGGCGAGGCGACCGAAGACCGCCAAACTGGCCGGCGAGGGCCGCCTGGTGGAGGTGGTGCGGGCCTGGTTGAGCCTGTGGTGGTCACCGCAGCAGATCGCGGGCCGCTTGCGGGCCGAGTTCCCCGACGATCCGATGATGGTGGTGTCCCATGAGACGATCTACCGCAGCATCTACGTGCAGGGCCGAGGCGAACTCCGCCGGGAACTGGCCCGCTGCCTGCGCTCGGGCCGGGCGCAGCGCCGGGCCCGTCAACCCGCCCAGCACGCCGGCCGCATACCGGGCATGGTCAACATCAGCGAACGCCCCGCCGACGTCGCCGAGCGGGCCGTGCCCGGCCACTGGGAAGGCGACCTGATCATCGGCGCCCGCGGCGCCTCCGCGGTCGGCACCCTGGTGGAACGCACCACCGGCTACCTGCAGCTGTTGCACCTGCCCGAAGGCCACACCGCCGCGGAGGTCGACGCCGCCATGCGCCGCAGTATCCAGACCCTGCCCGCCGTCCCCTTCCGCTCCATCACCTGGGACCAAGGCAAAGAACAGGCCCGCCACCGGGCCTTCACCATCGACACCGGCATCCAGGTCTACTTCTGCGACCCCCACAGCCCCTGGCAGCGCGGCACCAACGAGAACACCAACGGACTCCTCCGCCAATACCTCCCCAAAGGCACCGACCTCTCCCTCCACAGCCAAGCCGACCTCGACGCCATCGCCGCCAGCCTCAACGACCGACCCCGCAAACGCCTCCAATACATGAAACCATCAGAACGACTCGCCGAGATCCTTGCAACGACCCCCTGAAACCGCCCTGCGTACAGGGCGCCGAAACAGGATCTCGCCGAGCGATGTCGACGCTTCGAAAAGTGGCGCCAAAACCACTTTAAGTGATTAGAAGACGAGCGGTCAGCCATTCCCGTTGGCCGCGGGCAGCACCAGCCGCGCTCCTTGAGGAGTGAGTCGCTCGGTGTTGGTCATCTGCCGTACGGCATCCCCCTCCAGCCAGCTGTTGGTGTTGCTGCAGCCGCCGTCGCGGTAGCTCTGGTAGTTCACGTTCAGCGCCGTCGGTCGGTGCGTGGTCCCGTCCGCAGCCACCGCCTCGAACGACGACCAGCGGACGTCCACAGACGGGTGCTCGCAGCGCGCAAAGATCTCCGACCACACCATGGGCCTGGTGAGCGAAGTCCCCGTCGTCCACAGGTCCCGCACCACGACGGTCTGCCCGCTGTCGAGGTCGGTCACCGTGCCCCGCCACGCGTTGAGCCCCGGCGGCGAGAAAGCCTCATCGCCTGCGGCAGCGATGCGCAGTCGGTAGCGTCGTCCCGCCTCCCACGCGAGATCACGGGTGTTGTGATTGCCCAGGGTGGACTTCAGCTGCGACGTCGAGCCGTCGAGTTCGCGCCCCGATGCCGCGTAGCCGCCCCAGTTCACCGCGGTGCCGCTCGGGTAGCTCGGGTGGAACTGCAAACCCAGATGTCCGCCACCGCCGGGGCGGCCGTGATCGGTGAAGTCGGCCTGCAGCGCCCAGAAGCACAAGCGGGGACGCTCCGGAGTGCGCAGGACCTCCAGGTCGGCGGACACGGAGACGAACTCGCCCGGCAGTTCCCAGAACAGATGGAACGACGAGGCGCCGTTGCCGGACGGCGGTTCACCCGCGTCCCGCGTCCCGCGAGCCAGGCGGCCGACGGCGGCATCTGTCGCCCCGCCCGGTGAGATCCGGCCCTCCGCAGCGCCGCCCTCCGAGGCGCCGCCTGCGCCGAACAACCAGGACCTGAGTCGTTCCCAGACGCCCATCCGGACGCACGGTAACCTCCGCGCACCCGACCAGGAGGGCACCATGCGCGAGAACCGGTTGAAGGCCAAGTGGCGCACGGGCGAGCCGACGTTCGGCGCCTGGCTGGCCATTCCCAATGCCCTCGTGGCCGAGGCCGTCGCCCAGGCGGGCTTCGACTACCTCTGCATCGACATGCAGCACGGCCTGGCCGACTACAGCCAGGCGGTGGCCATGCTGCAGGCCATCTCGACCACCGATTGCACGCCGATCGTGCGGGTGCCGTGGAACGAGCCAGGCATCATCGGGCGCATGCTCGATGCCGGTGCCATGGGCATCGTCATTCCGATGGTCAACTCGGTCGAGGAAGCCCGCGCGGCCACCGGCGCGTGCAGATACCACCCGGCCGGTTACCGCTCCTTCGGGCCCATTCGGGCGATGGTCTATGCGGGTGGGGACTACTACGAGCACGCCAATGACGAGATCGCCTGCATCCCCATGATCGAGACCCGCCGGGCCATCGACGATCTCGACGCCATCTTGGACGTGCCCGGGATCGACGCCGTCTACATCGGCCCTGCCGACCTGGCTATCACCTATGAAGTGGCACCCGGCGTGGACAACCCCGACCCCGACTATCAGAAGGGCCTGGCCACCGTGGTGTCCGCATGCCGCACCCGGGGCATCGTGGCCGGCATTCACTCCAATGCGCAGGTGGCACCTACCCGAGCGGTTCAGGGCTTCCAGATGATCACCGCGTCTTCTGACTTCGGCGCAGTGACGTCGGCCATGCGCCGCGAGTTGGCCCAGGCCCGGAAGGGCGAGGCGGCCGAGGGCGCCAAGACCCTCTACTGACCGGACCCTCTAACTGACCGGACCCTCAAATCGGGAACGCCCCAGGCCGCAGCGGCGTTGCACCGGCTACACAAGCGCTGGACTACTGGCAGCTCTGGCTGTCTACGCTGTCCGGCAAGACCGGGAGGTTTTCATGTTCGGTAAGTCGAAGCTGCGCATGCCCACGCCTGAGCAGGCCCTGCCCGGTCGCAGCGAGGCCCTTGTCGTGCCTCCGGCCCATTTCGTGAACGGTCATCCGCTGCAGCCGCCATTCCCTGAGGGCTTCGAGCAGGCGGTCTTCGGCATGGGCTGCTTCTGGGGTGCGGAGCGGATGTTCTGGCAGGCGCCTGGCGTCTACACCACCGCGGTCGGCTATGCCGGAGGCATCACGCCCAACCCCTCCTATGAGGAGGTGTGCTCCGGGCTGACCGGGCACACCGAGGCCGTGCTGGTGGTCTTCGACCCGGCGGTGACCTCGTATGAGAACATGCTGAAGGTCTTCTGGGAGAGCCACGACCCGACTCAGGGCATGCGTCAGGGCAACGACGTCGGCACGCAGTACCGCTCGGCCATCTATTGCTCCGACGACGAGCAGCTCGAGGCGGCCGAGGCGTCCCGGGAGCGGTTCCAGGCCGCCCTGTCGAGCCGCGGCTACGACGAGATCACGACCGAGATCCGCCTGGCGCCGACGTTTTACTACGCCGAGAACTACCACCAGCAGTACCTGGCCAAGGTGCCCAACGGCTATTGCGGGCTCGGCGGCACCGGCGTGTCCTGCCCGGTCGGCGTCGCCACCGCGGACTGACCCCGCCCCGCGGCTGACCCGCCCCGGGCTGACCTTCGGACACCTGCCCGGAAGCCGACGGGGTAGCGTGCGCCCCCGAAGTTCGATGAGTCGCGTACAGGCCTGAGTGGATGCGATCTGTCTGCGTCAGCAGGCGGACCGTCCGGGGTCCTGTGGGCGCCGGCCGAGACGGGGGAAGCAAAATGGACGT
>JAXDQG010000467.1:0-7144 GCA_034667945.1 Acidimicrobiia bacterium
AACCGTCGAGATGTTCGCGCGCCTGCACCGCGACCTTCCCGAGCGCGGCGAGTGCCGGCGACGACTGCAACATCCGCTCGGTGAAGTGTGGGTACAGGCGGACGCGCTCCCATTCCGATGCCGACAGGGGGCGGGGCTTGTCCCAGATCGAGTTCGACACGCCGAGGTAGCCGAAGCGCGCTACGAGCGCCGAGCGGCGCACGATCGTCACCTCGTGCTCCGAAGCGCCCATGGTCGCGGCGGCGCTCGCCGCGAGCTCGGCCACCGCGGCCGAATGACCGAGTGTGTACGGCGACTTGAGGTCGACGAACCGGCTGATCGCGTTGAGCGCCTCGTCGCATTCGGACGACGACAACTTCGCTGACAACGCGGGCTCCGCGTCGATGACCGCGTCCCACGACTCGGTCTCGTCGATCTCGTAGAACACCTTGTCGGCGTCCGCGCAGAAGACCTCCACGAGGTTCGGGTCGAATTGCTTGTCGGCTCGGCACGTGGCCACCTCCTTTGCGGCCGCGACGCCTCCCGTCCGGTGGGCGACCTCGAGGAATTCTGCGAGTTGAATGATCCGGCTCGCGAGTGGAATGTCCGAGCCGGCGCGCTCGCCGGGAAACCCTTTGCCGTTCCACATCTCGTAGGACGATCCGAGCGCGTCGAGCGCGGCCGCCGGGAGGCGTAGTTCGGTCCCGAGGCGGCGGGCGATGCGGGCGTGGCTCGCGATCATCCCGTCGAGCTCCTTGCGGCCGGAGACGGCGAAGTCGAACGCGACGCGCACGCGGTGCGCTGGCGTACCGCCGGAGCCCAGCATGCGCAGCATGGCCGCCATGTCGCGTGCGCTGAAGGGTTCGTACTCGTACTTCGTCGCCTTCATCGCGATGTCGTCGCCGAACCACCGCGCCTGCTCGTGGGCGTCGGAGTGACAACCCACGTTGACGAGCAGCGCTGAGTAGTAGACGGCCTGCCGGTCCGTCTCCTCGAGACCGACGAGGTCAGCGAGACGCAGCGCGATACGGCATTGACGCAGAACGTGCTCCATCGGCTGCGAGAACCCGAGATCGATCCCCAACGACAGCGCGGCGAGGAGTTCGGCCAGCCGAACCGGCACTACGTCCACGTCCCCGCTCACGTCGCGA
This sequence comes from Acidimicrobiia bacterium, assembly GCA_034667945.1. Taxonomy (GTDB): domain Bacteria; phylum Actinomycetota; class Acidimicrobiia; order Acidimicrobiales; family CAIXPF01; genus JAXDQG01. Next base: position 1,131 of record JAXDQG010000467.1, read on the forward strand.
GGTTAGGCCCGTCGATCGCCAGAAATCGGGTGATCGCCCGATGGTTCCGACCAGCGAATTCACTCATCGTGCACCTCGAAGACAACCAGCGGCCGAGGAGGCACCATGCCCACTGTTTCCAAGCACACCACCGACAAGGTCAACGAGTACCCCGTCGCCACTGACCGCTTCAGCGATCTCGACGGCTACACGGTGAACTTCGTCGACATCACCGAGACGCATTCGCTGGCACCCATGCTCGCCAACTTGCCCGGCGGTCATTGCCAGTGCCCCCACTGGGGCTACCTGTTCCGGGGCCGGATGATCGTGCACTACGAAGACCAGGACGACGTGATCGAGGAAGGTCAGGCCTTCTACATGCCGCCCGGCCACGTCCCCGAAGCCGACGCCGACACGGAGTTCGTGCTCTTCAGCCCCACCGATGAGCTTCAGGCGACCGAGGCCGCGATCGCGAAGGGCATGCAAGCGTCCTAGACCGGATGATCACTCGAACCGAGGTGATCACCGACTCAGCGTCGACGTGTTCGAGGTCTCCCTGCGCGGCCTGTGCAGGGAGAACCGCAGGTCTTGTGAACTCAGACGCCCGCCATGATCGAGGAGATGTTGGCGTCGGAGAAGTAATCGGCGGGCGACAGGACGCCGGTCGTGAGACTGACGAACCCGTCGGTCGCTGCCTGGTTGCCGTAGGCGGCTGCAAGGAGCTCGATCTGCTCGGGTGGCGGCGGTGCGAGGGTCGCCAGGTTGGTCGTGAAGTCATAGACCGGCAGGGCGTGAGCATCGCGGGCCTCGTGTGCTGCCCGCATCGCGTCGTCGAAGGACGCTCTACCGGCGAAGACGTCGTCGAGGCCGGCCGCGATCCGTTCGGCGTCGAGGAAGGCGTCGGGTATGCCCTGCGCGTTGATCGGGTCCTTGGTGTAGCCGGCGTCACCGACGAGTACCCAGCCGGGCCCATACGTTGCGGAAGAAATTCGGGACCGCGGCCGAGGTCAGTCGCTCGACACCGCGGCAGCGGGCCGCACCGTCGTCGAGCTTTGAGGCAGGATGTACGAGGATCGTTGCTGGAGGTTGGTGATGGCTGTCGCACTCCTGTTCGAACCGGTGTCGATGACTGCCGAGCAGTACGGCCGGGTCATCGAGCAGTTGGAAGCGTCCGGAGCCGGTTCTCCGCCCGGACGCCGATTTCACGCGTGCTTCGGTCCAGCTCATCGCCTGACCGTGTTCGAGGTGTGGCAGAGCATGGAGGAGTTCCAGGCGTTCGGTCTGACGCTCATGCCGATCCTGGCCAAGGAACACATTGAGCTAGCACCGCCTGAGCCGCTCGAGACTCACAACATCATCGAGAGCGGTGAAGTGAGCGCTCTGCGGAGGAGGATCGACGCACTTCGCGAGCAGGCATTCTTCCGGCGGCCCGTCGAGAAGCTCGGCGATCGGCTGCACCACAGCAGCGAGTCCGGCGCCGTCGCCAAGGTCCGGGAGAAGATCCACAAGGCCAAGGAAGTCGGCGGCGGCAGAGACGAATGATGAGTCGACGACGTCGTGACCGGCCAGCGGGTCATCTCACCACCGAAGCGCTCATAGAGTTCAATGGAAGTGCCCGCATCGAACGCTCCTCGCCGACGGCATGACCCAAGCCGAGATCGCCCGACGACTTCGGGTGACCCAGCGAGCCATCGCGAAGGACATCGGCCCATAGGCGCCACCGCGTCATCGAGGACGCGTCAACTCCTGGTCCAACCAGCAGCACGTCGGACGAAGGCGTCCCCTTGATCACCTCTTCGGAGGTCGATTTGGTCCTGCCCGACGCGATCGTGGCGTCAAGGGACCCCGCGCAGCACACCAAGCGCGATCGTTCGACGCGGTGGCATCAAACGCACGCGGTAAAGCGACCGGTCAAAGCACACGCGGCTGACGAAGGAGTACGCCAACGCGTCTTGACGAAGGGCGCCCTCGACCGAGCGGCATGGCTGCGCCGCTCGGACGCGTGCCTGCCGTCGCACGAAAAGGTGGCCTCTATGACCACTTGGTCAGCCCCGGATCATGAACTGGCGCACATCAGGTACACCGTTGACCGACCGTGGGCCGTCTCCGTCGTGGACTACCCGGACAGCGCCACTCAGCCGCATCGGGCAGCAGAGATGAGGTTCGACTGTCTGAGGAGGGTTGACTGTATCCGACCCATAGTTATTATGTGCAGTGGGCGGCCGTGGGGTCCGTCCACCGAACCGGAGGAGGTTGTGACCGTGTTGATGCGCTTCGATCCCTTCCGTGACATCGACCGGGTCCTGGAACAGACGTGGACACAGGCCCGCCCGGCGAGCATGCCGATGGACGCGTACCGCCACGGCGACAGCTTCGTGGTGCATTTGGACCTGCCCGGCGTGGATCCGGCGTCGATTGAGTTGTCGGTCGAGCAGCACGTGCTGACCATCGAGGCCGAACGGCACTGGCAGACCGTCGACGGTGACCAGCTGGTGGCCAATGAGCGCCGTCAAGGCACGTTCAGTCGGCAGTTGTTTCTCGGCGACGCCCTTGATACGGAGAACATCCACGCCAGCTATGAGAACGGGGTGCTCACCGTGACCATCCCGGTGGCGGAGCGGGCCAAGCCCCGCAAGATCCAAGTCCAAGGCGAGAACCGGCAGCAATCAATCACCGCCACCGCGACCTGAACACCCCTGCCCGGCGTCGCTGCCTGTGCGAGCGACCCACCCGGCAGCGGCGGCGGCGGAGCGGCACGTCGAGGGGCGCCCGGGTCTCGACGGGCGCCTCTGCGGCTCGGGCCGGAATTTGGCCGACCGAACCCGCCTCCGCGTTGGTTTACCGCCGGTCCTGTGGACACAACAGCTCAAACAAATCCCCCGGTGCGGGACCAGCTGCCGGTGCGCCGGCGTCGAGCCGACCGGGGGCGGAGGCATCACGCAGATGACGGAAGACGAGCGGCTGGAGGAGATCAGCAGGCTGACGACGGCGTTGGACGAACTGTGCTTGCCGTATCAGTCCGACGATACGAACATCACCTACGACGAGCTGATCAAGGAGATGCCAGAGACCGAGCAGGCGATGGCGGTACACCTGATCGCCGAGCTGGAGCATCTCGCCGCCCAGGCTCAGAATGGATGCACTCAATGAACTGACGGGGGCCGCCGCCATGCCCAGGCTCGTTCGCCTCGCTCGTGGCCGCCCGCGCCGGCCCGACCCGGTGACCGCGTCGATGAAGCCGGATCAAGCCTTCGGTACTTCCCTGGCGTCCACAGCGACGAGACGCGTCCGCACACCGTTGCAGCCCACGCCCCTCGGACCCTGCCGGGGGAACGAACCGAGGACGTAGCTGTCCGCACCAAGAGGTGTTCCGATGACTTCCGAGCTCAGAGATACCCCGACGGAACCCGTCCCTGGAGAACAAGCACGCTTGAGGATCGGCAGCGGGGTCCTCGACCCGGCGGTGATGGTGTCACGCGCCGGGCGTATCGACACCATGGGGGCGCTGCACGCCCTCGAAGACGCGCTCGCCGCCCCCACTCCACGGCGGGAGCGGACCTGGCTTCACCGGGTCCTCGCCGCTTTGGATGTGCTTGGCGCAATGCTCGACGCCCAAGCCGCCGGGGACGACGAGACCAACAGCCTGCTGAACGAGATCCGCCGTGACGATCCCCGGTTCGGGCCCCGAGTGCACCGGCTGCGCGCCGAACAGGCCGACCTGCGGATGGCGGTCACTTCGCTGCGAGACCAACTCGCGCCCGATGCCGCCGCGCCCGTTGACACCGCCGACATTCGTGACCGGCTGGCCTCCATCGCCCGGCGACTCCGAGCCCAGCGAGCCCGTGAATCGGATCTTGTCTACGAGGCCGTCAACATCGACTTGGGGGTAAGCGACTAGATATGGGCCTGCAACTGGGCCGGCAAGTCGTATTCTTCCAGCTCAGCACGGCTTTTCGCGACGACCCCAAGAACCCGGGCGACGAACGAACGGTGGGAAGCCCGGCCTCGTCCATCGGTCTGCTGCAGTCGGCGTGCTCAAAAGGGTTCTATATCGATCTCGTGGGCCAGGCCGCCGTTCTCCAAGACGCGGCGCACGCTCGGCGGCGCCCGTCGCAGGGTGAGCGTGGAGCCCACCTGTTGACATGCGACCTGAGCGAACGCCAGCACCCGCAGCCCAGTCGAGTCCAAGTTGGTCACGCCTGTGAAGTCCAAGATCAGTCGACGACCGGCGAGGACCGAAATGGCAGCCCGGACGGCGTCGGCGAAGGTGGGAGCGGCCGCGGCGTCGATGTCGCCTTCCACAACGAGCGTGAACGCGTCCCATTCACCGATGGGGGATGGGAACACCGCGAACAATGTCACCGGACATCGATTTAACACCCGCACGATCGGTCTGTAGCCCTGCAAGGCTGACTCTCGGTGAAGCCGAGGTAGGCCAGGCCGAACGCCGACGGCGTCTTCCACAGCTGGCCGACCACGGTGGCCGCGCCGGGATTGCCCTCAGCCATCCGGGTGGCTGCGTCAACCGGCCTGGTATCTAATTTGATGCGGTTAATGCTCATCTATGGTTTGCCTCGTTAATGCTTTAATTATCCCCGTCTATCTAAGCAATAATGCAATACATAACCGCCTCCGTTTACGTTTGCCTCGTTATCCGGGAGGTCGTTATGTGCGTCTGGCAGATAAAACAGATGAAGCCCCCGAGGCTCGCGTGAGCCGCCTCGGGGGCTTCATCTTGTACATCGCCGCGGGGTACGAGTCGTAGGCTGACCGGGGCATACTAGGCCGAGCCGACCATCCACATCTTGGCTGCCCGCCCCCGACCAAGGTGTTTGTCGCCAGCCCGGCGAATCTGGCCGTCGCCTTCCAACGCCGCAATGGCATTCTTCACCGTCACCGGGCTGCCGCCGATCTGCTCCGACACGTCGCGGATGCTGAATGGCTCGTCGAGCGCCAGGATGGCTTCCTTCGCTGTTGTCCCAGAGATCGACCGTCGTGGTCTGCGCGGTCACGATGGGGGATGGGGCCGTCGGATTCACGTTGGCGGTTGCGGAGGTCATGAAGGCGCCTACGCGTACCGCTGCGTCGAATGCTCCGGCTCCCGTGAGCGCGAAAACCTTCACAGCGGGTGCATTGAGCTGCGCGGTGGCGGTCACGCTGCCGCCAGTGGTGGCATCGTGATCGACAGCGGAGGAGGCGATCCAACCCGTACCCATCTGCCAAAGCGATCCGGCCAGGCCACCGGGGCCATTGGTGAACGCCAGCGACGACGTTGTCGAGGTGCTGGAACTGGCTGTGGACCACGGCAAATTGTCTGCATCACCGAACCCGCAGGTTGCACAGGCGTCCACCGTCGACTTGGGATCATTAGTACCCCCGGGCGTGGTCAGCGTCACGCCGCCCGGAGTTTGTACCGTCGCCGAGTTGTACATGCCGGTGCTGCCGCCCTGCGATGTGGGGGCGTTGGTCGTGGTGTCGTTGTCGGTGGCGCGGATGAGGCTCGAGATGGGGCAGTCAGCCGACTGCGACGAGGCGCCGGACAGGTTGCACAGCGGAGCGACGAGCGGTCCGGTGAGCAAGCTCACCACCGACGTGCTGCTGCTCGCCGCCGCTTTGAGCGGTCCGCGCGGTGGCAGAAGCCGCGGTGGCCCGGGATCCGGGCGCATCGACATGCACGTCGTTGAACTGGTCCGTGTTCAACGAACCAGTCACCGAAGCGGTCGCCCCCGTGACCTCGGCAGAGTCCGATGCAGCAGGAAACGATGTGTAGTCCAGGGGATAGGTGAGCGAGGAGAAGCGAAGCGTGCGAGTCGTGCCCGCAGGGCTGATAGCCCACTCCACGAAGACCGACCTAAGCACGGCCGGTCACGTTGACTACGAGGAAGACCCGGCCAGCGCAGACGCTCTTCCGGCACGCACAAGGCCCATCAGGCTGCTGCCCGACCCGCGAAAGTCCAGCTCCACGGCTACGCTGCAACGAGCCACGCACGCCAGGGATCGCGTGTACTAAGGGTTAAAGTCGGCCCTCCGACACG
>JAXDQG010000468.1:0-13029 GCA_034667945.1 Acidimicrobiia bacterium
TGGCCGTCATCATCCCCACGGTCGCAGCGGACGTAGGTGCCTACTTCGTCGGCCGCAACGCCGGACGGTCCCCGCTGTCGCCCATCAGCCCAGGGAAGACGGTCGAGGGTGCGCTCGGCGGCTTCGCTGCCGCCATCACGGCCTCGGTGATCCTGAATCATTTCCTGCTTGACCTGAAGCCCTTCTCCGGCCTCTGGGATGCCGCCATGCTGGGCGTTGTCATCGGAATTGTGAGCCTCCTGGGCGACCTCAGCGAGTCGCTGCTGAAACGGGGCTTCGGTGTCAAGGACATGGGCTCGGTCATCCCGGAACACGGCGGAGTGCTCGACCGGTTCGATGCGCTGCTCTTTGCGCTGCCGGCCTCTTACTACCTGGCCCGGCTGCTCGATCTGCTCCCGGGATGAGCCGCCCGGTCTCGGTTGCGCTGCTCGGCTCGACCGGCTCGATCGGCACCCAGGCCATCGACGTGCTGCGCGGCCAGACCGACTCGTATCGGGTCGTGGCGCTTGGCGCCGGCCGATCGGTCGACCAGCTGGTTCGCCAGGCTGAGGAGCTTCGGCCCGACGTCGTGGCGATCGCCGACGTTGACGCCGCCAAGGGCGTCGAGGAGCGCTTGCCCACCGGCACCGAAGTGCTCGTCGGCCCCCGGGCGCTTGCCATGGCGGCGACGACGGCCGATGTCGTACTGAATGCCGTCGTCGGGTTCGCCGGCTTGGGCGTGACCCTTTCCGCCATCACCGCAGGTCGACGGTTGGCGCTGGCGAACAAGGAATCGCTGATCGCCGCCGGGCCAGTGGTCGCCGCTGCGCTGGCGGCGCATCCCAACGCCGAGTTGGTGCCCGTCGACAGCGAGCACTCGGCCATCCACCAGTGCCTACGCAGCGGCCACCCACAGCGGGAGGTGTCCAGGCTGCTGCTGACCGCCAGTGGCGGCCCGTTCCGCGGCCGCAGCACACGCGACCTCCGCAACGTCGGCATCGAGGACGCGCTCGCTCACCCCACCTGGAAGATGGGCCCGAAGATCACCGTCGACTCCTCGACACTGATGAACAAGGGCCTCGAGGTCATCGAGGCGCACGAGCTCTTCGGCATCGACTACGACCGCATCGAGGTGGTCGTGCATCCCCAATCGATCGTGCACTCCATGGTCGAGTTCCACGACGGCTCGACGGTGGCCCAGCTTTCCCGGCCGGATATGCGTCTGCCGATCGGCTACGCCTTGGCCTGGCCTCGGCGTCTTCCCGATGCCTACGGCCGCATCGACTGGGCGGCGCTGGGTCGACTCGACTTCGAACCGCCCGATCTCGAAGCGTTTCCCTGCCTGGGGTTGGCCTTCGAGGCGGGGAGAATCGGCGGCACTGCGCCGGCCTGGTTGAATGCCGCCAACGAGGTGGCGGTGGAGGCGTTTCTCGCTGGGCAGATCTCCTGGCTGTCGATAGCCGACCTCCTGAAGCGTGTGTTGGGACGGCATGATGGAGGTGCCGCAACCACTGCTGCCGACATCATCGAAGCTGATGCCCACGCCCGGGCCAGGGCTCGGCAAGAACTGCAGCAGTGCGCCCTCTGAGCGCAGGAGCCTGCATGTATCAGACCACCGACCAGCCGAAGCGCACCGTGCCGTGGCGACTGATCGCCTTGGCCGCGGGCGTCGTGGCGGTCGGCATCCTCTGGGGCCGCTCGATCATGGTGATGATCGCCGCATTGGTGATCATCATCCTGCTGCACGAGTTGGGCCACTTCCTGACTGCCAAGTGGTCGGGCATGAAGGTCACGGAGTTCTTCATCGGCTTCGGACCCCGGCTGTGGTCAACCCGCCGGGGAGAGACCGAGTACGGCATCAAGGCAATCCCGGCCGGTGCCTACGTGAAGATCATCGGGATGAACAGTTACGAGGAGGTGCCGGCCGAGGACGAGGCCCGTACCTACCGCCAGAAGTCCTATCCCAAGCGGCTCGCGGTGGCGATCGCCGGTTCGACCATGCATTTCCTCATCGCCCTGGTGCTCATCTTCACCCTGCTCGTCGGCTTCGGCACGCCTGGCGGGTCTCGGGCATTCGAGACGGTGAAGCCCACGTCGTGGAAGGTCGACAACACGGTGGAGGCCAGCGCGGCGGCCAGCGCAGGCATCCGTCAAGGTGACCGCATCGTCTCGGTCGCTGGCGTCGAAACCCCGACATTCGACTCGCTGGGCGAGGTCGTGCGGCCTCGGGCCGGGCAGAACGTCGACGTGGTGGTCGACCGCGACGGCCAACGCCAAACCTTCAACGTGACCCTCGGTAGCGCGGTGGAGCATGGCCAGACAATCGGACGGCTCGGGGTCTACCCGTCCCTGGCGTACCCGCCCAACCAGCGAGTCAACGTGCTGAAGGCCGTGCCGTACACGGCGCATGACGTCGCTTACCTGACTGGCGGGACCGTCAGCGGCATGGTGAAGCTCTTCAGCCCGAGCGGCATCGCCAACTTCGCCGATCAAGTCTTCAACGGTGCCGACAAGGGCTCGTCCAATGCGACGGGCAACGGCTCGCCGTCGAGCCAGACGCCCGACGACCAGAACGGCGGCCGCCTGGTGTCCATCGTGGGAGCCACACAGCTCGGCGCCCATCTCCTGGAGGGCGGGGTGGCTGACTTCCTGCGCTTCCTGGCAGTGCTGAACGTCTTCATCGGCTTGTTCAACCTGATCCCACTGCTGCCCTTCGACGGCGGTCATGTGGCCATTGCGACCTACGAGCGCATTCGCGAGATCGGTCAGCACGGTCGTCGCTACTTCGTGGACGTCACCCGTCTCCTGCCGGTGGCCTACGCCGTGGTCATGGTGCTCGTGCTGATCGGCGTATCGTCGGTGTACCTGGACGTCGTCAACCCGATCAAGATTCCGTGATCGTTCACGAGGTCCTCAACGTTCACTCCTGAGAGGACGACCAGTCGAATGGACGCCGGGCTCGTCGCCTTCGCCCGCCGGCCCACCCGACGCATCGACGTCGGAGGGGTACCGGTAGGTGGTGGTGCCCCTATCTCCGTGCAGTCGATGACCATCACCAAGACGGCCGACGTGGAGGGAACGCTGGCGCAGATCTACGCCCTCGCCGGGGCCGGCTGCGACATCGTCCGCTGCACTTGCAACGACCTCGATGCCGCCGAGGGTTTGGCGCGCATCGTGCCCCGCTCACCCATCCCGGTCATAGCCGACATCCACAACCAGTACCGGATGGCGCTGGCCGCGCTCGAAGCCGGGGTCCATGGTCTGCGGCTCAACCCGGGCAACATCCGGCGGCCGGAGCACATCAAAGCGGTGGCCAGCGAGGCCGGCGCCCGACGCGTCTCCATTCGCATCGGCGTCAATGGCGGCTCGCTCGACCCCGAGCTGTACTCGCGCCACGGCGGCCGGGTAACGCCCGAGGCCATGGTCGAATCGGCCCAGCGTGAGCTTGCCTACTTCGAGGAAGTGGGCTTCGACTTGGTGAAGATCTCGGTCAAGGCGTCCAACGTGCCTCTGATGATCGAGGCATACCGGCAGCTGGCCGAGGTGACCGACCACCCGCTGCACCTCGGGGTGACCGAGGCTGGTCCCGGCGCGGCCGGGCTGCTCAAGGCCACGGCCGGTATCGCCACCTTGTTGGCCGAAGGGATCGGCGACACCATCCGCTATTCGCTCACGGCAGACCCGGTCGAGGAGGTCCGGGCCGGGCGTCAACTGCTCGAGGCTCTCGGCTTGCGCGAGCGCAAGAACGTCGACCTGATCGCCTGCCCGAGCTGCGGCCGCGCCGAGATCGACGTCATCTCCGTGGCCGCCGAAGCACAGCGGGCCTTTGGTGAACGCGAGCTACCCTTGCAGGTGGCCGTGATGGGTTGCGTGGTCAACGGTCCCGGTGAGGCACGGGACGCGGATCTCGGAATCGCTGCCGGACGCGGTCGCGGGCACCTTTTCGTCAAGGGTGTCAATGTCGCCGTGGTGCCCGAGGCCGAGATGGTGTCCGCGCTGGTCGAGTGGGCCGAATACATCGCCGAGCACGGCATCGAGGCCGCGCAGCAGCGAGCAACAGAGTCGAGCACCAAGGCGCGTAAAGCCGCCGAGGCCGACCGGGCGGCCCTGCTGGCCGATCAGGGCACGGATGCCAACGACAGCGAGGCTCGTGTCGAGTTGATCCGGCAGCGCGTGCGCGACTGACGCCGGGACCCGGCCCAGCCCCTTGCTGTCGCGGCGGCGGACGGATGCCATCGGGGACCCTGGAGCGCCGAGGGGTAGGATGCCCCTCCGTTATGGCGAAGGTGCTGACCCCGCAGGCCGAGAACTTCCCTGAGTGGTATCAGGACGTCCTGGCCAAAGCCGAGCTGGCCGACAATGGCCCGGTCCGGGGAACCATGGTCATCCGGCCGTATGGCTACGGTATCTGGGAGCGCATGCAGGCGGAGATGGACGCCCGCATCAAGGCGGCCGGCGCCGACAACGTCTACCTGCCCCTGTTCATCCCCGAGAGCTACCTCCGGCGCGAGGCCGAGCACGTGGAGGGCTTCAGCCCCGAACTTGCGGTCGTCACGCACGCCGGCGGCAAGGAGCTGGAAGAGCCGGTGGTGGTTCGCCCAACGAGCGAGACGCTCTTCGGCGAGTTCATGGCCCGCTGGATCCAGTCCTACCGCGACCTTCCCCTGCTGCTGAACCAGTGGGCCAACGTGGTGCGGTGGGAGCTGCGGCCTCGGGTGTTCCTGCGCACCACTGAGTTCCTGTGGCAGGAGGGGCACACCGCGCACGCCACTCGGGAGGATGCGGCTGCTTACGCCCGGCAGATCCTGCTCGAGTGCTATCGCACGTTCATGACCGATGTGCTGGCCGTGCCGGTCCATGTCGGCGTGAAGACGCCCCGCGAGCGCTTTGCCGGTGCCATCAACACGATGGCGTGTGAGGGCATGATGCGAGACGGCAAGGCCCTGCAGATGGCTACCAGCCATGAGCTGGGGCAGAACTTCTCCCGCGTGTTCGACATGACCTACCTCGACGCCGGCGGCCAACTGCAGCACTGTTGGACGACTTCGTGGGGAAGCTCCACACGAATGGTCGGCGGCCTGATCATGGCCCACGGTGACGATGACGGCTTACGCCTACCTCCCGCTGTGGCGCCGATCCAGTGCGTAGTGTGCGCAGTCCGCGATGGCGAGGGAGTGGTCGAGTCGGCCGCCAGGCTGCGAGACGAGCTGACGGCGGCCGGGGCGCGGGCCCGCCTCGATGATCGCCTGGCCACCAGCTTCGGGCGTCGGGTGACCGAGTGGGAGCTGAAGGGCGTGCCCGTCCGCATCGAGGTCGGCCCCCGTGATCTGGCAAATGGGGAGGTCACGCTCGTCCGCAGGGACGACCGGACCAAGACGCAGGTCGCCCTGTCGGGAGCGGCCGCGGCCGCCGGTGCGGCCCTGCAGGCTTCGCAGAGCGCGCTGCTCCATGAGGCGAGCGTCCGACGAGATGCCCGCACTGCCGACGTCTCCTCGGTCGCAGACGCGATCGAGGCTGCCGCCACCGGGTTCGCCCGGATGCCCTGGCGCCTGCTGGGCGAAGAAGGCGAGGCGGAGCTCGCTAGATCCGCGGTCACCGTGCGATGTCTGCAGCTGCCCGGCGGCGGGGTTCCCGAAGGTGTCGACGAGGCGGATCTCGAGGCGCTCATCGCTCGCGCTTACTGACGTCGTCTCAGAGGCCCGGCTCGCGGACCTTGGCAGCGACGGACAGGGCTGCCCGGCTGCACTTGGCAACGCCTGGTAAAGTATCCGTTCCAACGAACGAGCGTCGGCGACGCAGGCGTGGGCTCGGGCCCACGCCTTTGTTCTCGACGGGGTGAGCGCGACGGAGGAGGTGAGAACGATGGCACTCGTGGACCGGGTCACCGAGGTGGTCACACCGGTGGTCAACGACCTCGGTGTCGAACTGGTCGATGTCGAGCACAAAGGAGCGGTGCTACGCGTCGTGGTGGACCAGGCCGGCGGCATCGGTCTCGACCGCGTCGCCGAAGTGACGAAAGCGGTCTCCACCGCCTTGGATGACGCAGATCCGCTGCCCGGGCACTACACGCTCGAGGTTTCCAGCCCTGGGCTCGAGCGTCCCCTACGCACGCCGGAGCATTTCGCCCGGGCGGTCGGCCAGAAGGTGTCCATGAAGACCAAGCCGGTCTATGAGGGCGAACGTCGCCTGGTCGGCGTCCTGGCCGAATCGGGCGAGGACGAGGTGGTCATCGATGCCGAAGGTATCGGCACCGTGTCCGTGGCGTTCCAGGACATCGACAAGGCTCGTACGGTCTTCGACTGGGGGCCGGCCCCGAAGCCCGGTAAGGGAAGCAAGCCGGGCGCGGCCAAGCGCAGCGCCGTCAACGGCAAGGCTGAGCGCGAATCGGAGGGGACCGGCCGTTCTCAAGGATCGAGAGCCCGCTCCGGCGTAGACCTGCGGACCAACGTGGGCGGCGCAGAGCAGGTGACGGCGGCGGGGGAGCAGCAGGTGGGGGATTCAGCGATGGCGGACGACCGCTAGCGAGACCACGGCAACCGACGGTGCAAGGGGCAGGCGCCGTGCGGAGATGGAGACGCCATGAGCAAGTTCGACATGATGGAGGCGCTGCAGGCGCTGGCGGCCGACAAGGGTATCTCGGTCGACACGCTGATTCGCGCGCTCGCCGACGCCCTCGAGTCGGCCTACAAGCGCATGCCCGGAGCGTTCGAGTACGCCTGGGTCACGATCGATCCCGACACCTTCGAGATCCGCGTGTTCGCGCAGGAACTCGACGAAGAGGGCGAGCCCACCGGGCCCGAGATCGACGTCACGCCGGACGACTTCGGCCGCATCGCCGCGCAAACGGCCAAGCAGGTCATGCTGCAGCGCATCCGGGAAGCCGAGCGTGAGCTCAAGTACGAGGAGTACGCCGGTCGAGAGGGCGACATCGTCACCGGCATCATTCAGCAGAGCGATTCTCGCTACACGCTGCTCGACCTTGGTCGGGTAGAAGCACTGCTGCCCCAGGCCGAGCAGGTTCCCTACGAGCGGCCGGAGCCCGGGACCAGGCTCAAGGCCTACATCGTCGAGGTGCGCCGTACGGCCAAGGGCCCGCAGATCGTCGTCAGCCGGACCCATCCCGGCCTCGTGCTCGAGCTGTTCAAGCTGGAGGTGCCCGAAATCGCCGACGGCATCGTGGAGATCAAGGCGTGCGCCCGCGAGCCAGGCCATCGCACCAAGATCGCCGTCTGGTCCAACGATGGAAATGTCGACCCGGTCGGTGCTTGCGTCGGCGCCCGCGGCGCCCGGGTGCGCATGGTGGTGAACGAGCTGCGGGGCGAGAAGATCGACATCATCCCGTTCTCCAACGACCCGGCCGACTTTGTGACCAAGGCACTCTCCCCTGCGAAGGTGCGCGAGGTCCGCATCGATCACGACAACGGCACCGCCGAAGTGATCGTGCCTGATCACCAGCTCTCTCTCGCCATTGGCAAGGAGGGGCAGAACGCGCGCTTGGCCGCCCGTCTCACCGGCTGGCGGATAGACATCCGCAGTGAGTCCCAGCTCCGCGACGACGATGCCGCTGTCGAAGCCGACGGCGATGCTGAGCAGGCGGAATGGGCCGAGGGCGAATGGGTGGTCGACGCCACCACAGGCGAGCAGGTGTGGCAGCCGGCTGAGGGCGGGCCGTCGATGTCTGCCGATCAGTGGTCCAAGGGCGGCGCCGACTGAGACATGGGGTGGATCCGGCCTCCTCGATGCTCGGCCCCGTGCGTGGCAGGGTCCTCCCATCCGCTCGGCCGTCTCGATTTGAGTCGAACTTGAATGAACTGTTCCTCGCCAGGAGAGCCCAGGCCCCAGCCCGTCCGCACGTGCGTCGGCTGTCGTCGGCGAGCCCCTCAGAGTGAGCTGGTCCGGATCGTGCGCTTGGTCGACGGGACCTTGGTGGTCGGGCGCACGCTTCCCGGTCGAGGCGCATGGTTGTGCCGCGACCAGCCCGAATGTCTCACAGCCGCCATTCGGAGGAGAGCGTTCGGCCGAGCGCTGCGTGCCCCGGTAGCATCGTCGGAGGGCGAACGCCTGGCCGAGGCTTTGGGACGTCCCGATGCAGATCACCGGGACGATTCGATCCATCAGGCCATCTGAACCAGCTTTCGAACCATCTGACGTGGGTGGCTAGTATGGATTGGGCGTTCAACCTGCGGCCGCAGGTTCCTGCGCGCCGACCGTTGTCCTCGTACCGCTACCAAGGGGCTGAGAGAGCACTTGCCGCAGAAGATCCGGCTCTACGAGCTTGCCAGAGAGCTCGGCATGACGAACCAAGAGGTGCTCGACCTATGTGAGGCCCTTGGCATAGGTGTGAAGAGTCACTCCTCGAGCATCGTCGATGCGCAAGCCGACCGGGTACGTCGTCGAGCAGATCGTGACGGCCTGACCCGGCCCAGCCAGCCCGAAGAGGAGCCGGCGCAGCCAGCGCGCGCCCAGGTCGCTGCCCCTGCCCCGGCACCCAGCCCGCCCCCACCCGTGCCGGCAGTCGCATCCTCGCCGCCGCGGTTGGCTCCAGAACCACCGGCCCCAGTTCCACAGCCGGCCGCGGCAGAAATCCGTCCCGCGCCCGCCCAACCTTTGCCGGTTGCGGCGCAGCCCGCCCCGGCTGATGCCAACCGGGTCCCCGCTCGCCCCCCCTCGGGGGCGCCCCGTCCACCTGCGCCTCCAGGCGCTCCGATGGGCTTGCCTCGTCCGCCAGCGCCGTCCGGTCGTCCTCCGGCACCGCCGCCCGGTCGTCGTCCCCCGGCACCTCCGGGCACTCCGGCCAATCCTCCGCCCCGAGAAGCCGCCCGCCCATCCGCGCCCCCGGCGGCGCAGCGCCCACCGGTCGCGCCCGGAGAGCAGCGCCCTGCTGCGGCGGCTGCCAGCGCCCCGCCGGTCTCCACCGAGGCTCCCCCGGTCCAGCCGCCTCCTGCTCCGCGCCCGGTCTCGGCGGGTGAGCCGGCGGCCGGACGCGGTGGCGTCATCTCGTCTGGCGGTGCCCGCCGCCCTGCCCATGAGGCGCCCGGCGGGCCCCGGCCCGCGCCTCCTCCAGGTAGGCCGGCTGGTCCGGGCGGTCCGCCCTCCGCCTCCGCGGCTGCGCCCCTGGCTGGCCAAGGCGCGCCCCGTCCCCCGGGTCCCCCGCCCGGTCCCCGTCCTCCCATGCCGCCAGGCGTGCGCCCGGGCGGTCCGCGCCCACCGACCTCAGCCTCCGGCAAAGCGATTCCGCCGCCTCCCATGTCCCGCTCGGGGAAGCCGATCCCGCCCCCTCCAGGTGGCCCACGAACCGGCCCGCCCAGCCGCGGTGCCGGTGGCCCCGGTCGTCCAGGTGGCGGCCCCGCAGGTGCTGGCCGTCCCGGCGGCGGTGGTCCTGGCGGGCGCCCCGGTTTCGGTGCCAGTCGTCCCGGTGGTGGCCCCGGTCGTCCCGGTGGTGGGCCCGGCCTCGGCGCCGGCCGTCCCGGTGGCGGCCCAGGCGGTCCCGGTGGCGGTCCCGGCCGCGGCAACTCGCGTCGGCCGCCTCAGCGGCGCAAGTCGGGTGGTCGTCGTCGTCGCAACCTCGAAGAGCTGCAGCCCCTCGATCTGCCCACGTACACCCCGGCCAATGCGCCGGTGCCCGAGGGCGAGATCGTGGTCGAACGTCTGTCGACCCCGCAGCAGCTCGGTCCACGACTGAATCGCACCGCGGCAGACGTGGTCCGCTTTCTGCTGCAGCAGGGCGAGATGGTCATGGCGACCCAGTCGCTGACCGACGAGATGATCGAGCTCTTCTCGGCCGAGATCGGTGCCACGATTCGCCTGGTCGATCCGGGTGAGGAGCAGGAGGTCGCCATGCGCGGCCGCCTCGGGCTCGATGTCGGCGAAGACGAGGAAGAGTACGAAAGCTGGCCGTTGCGTCCGCCGGTCATCACCGTCATGGGCCACGTCGACCACGGCAAGACACTCCTCCTCGACCGCATCCGCAACAGCAATGTGGTCGCGGGCGAGGCGGGCGGCATCACCCAGCACATCGGTGCTTACCAGGTCGAGGTCGACGGTCAGAAGATCACTTTCATCGACACCCCGGGCCACGAGGCGTTCACCGCCATGCGGGCCCGTGGTGCCCGAGTGACCGACATCGTCGTGCTGGTCGTTGCCGCGGATGACGGCGTCATGCCGCAAACGCTCGAGGCCCTGCAGCATGCCCGGGCCGCAGAAGTGCCGATCGTGGTGGCGATCAACAAGATCGACCGCGCCAACGCCGATCCCAACCGGGTGATGCAGCAGCTCTCCGAACATGGGCTCGTGCCCGAGCAATGGGGCGGCGACATCGTGATGGTCGAGGTGTCGGCATTGCAGAACCTCGGCGTCGACGACCTCTTGGCGAACCTGCTGGTGGTCGCTGAGCTCGAAGATCTGCGGGCGTTGCCCGAGGGCAGGGCCGGCGGTGCGGTGATCGAATCGAACCTCGACGTTGGTCGCGGTCCGGTCGCCACCGTTCTCGTGCAACGAGGGCTGCTGAAAGTCGGCGATCCGGTCGTGGCCGGCGCCGCCTGGGGGCGCGTCCGGGCACTCATCGACGACCGCGGTCAACAGATCAGGGAAGCCGGGCCGGCCACGCCCGTGCAGATCCTCGGTCTGTCCGAGGTGGCCGAGGCCGGTGACGACTTCGTCGTGGCGCCCAGCGAGAAGATCGCCCGCGAGGTCGCCGAGACCCGCGAGCACTGGGCCCGGCAGGCGTCGCTCGGTCGTGACATGCACACTGCACCCTCGGGCGCTCGCCTCGAGGATCTGTTCAAGCAGATTCAGGCGGGCGAAGCAGCCACCCTGAACCTCATCGTCAAGGCCGACGTCACCGGCTCGCTCGAGGCGCTGACCGAGAGCTTGAAGAAGCTCGAGCGCGACGAGGTCAAGCTCAGTTTCGTGCTGCGGGGCGTGGGTCGCATCACCGAGGGCGACATCCAGCTGGCAGCCACGGCCAACGCCACCATCATCGGCTTCAACGTGCGGCCGGACCGCAAAGCCCGCGAGATGGCAGACCGCGAGAACGTCGAGATCCGAACCTACGAGATCATCTACAACGTCCTCGAGGACATCGAGAACGCCATGCTCGGTCTGCTCCGCCCCGAGTTCGAGGAAGTGGTGACTGGCGAGGCCGAGGTCCGCGAGGTCTTCCGGGTGCCCCGGATCGGCTCGGTCGCCGGCTGCTACGTGCTCAACGGGACGATCACGAGAGGGTCGAAGGTGCGCTTCCTCCGGGAGGGCACGATCATCTGGAAGGGCACGATCAGCTCGCTGAAGCGCTTCAAAGAGGACGCCCGCGAGGTGCGGGAGGGCTTCGAGTGCGGTATTGGCCTCTCCGACTTCCAAGACCTGAAGGCGGGCGACATCATCGAGACCTACGAGGACCGGGAGATTCCCCGGGCCTGACCGAGGCGGTCGTTGTTCGTCCTCGCGCTCGTCATCGAGATGCACTTACCGGCCTGCCGGTCTCTGAAGGACCGGCGGGCGGTTGTGCGCCCCGTGCTCGACGGTGCCCGTCATCGTTTCCGAGTGAGCTGCGCCGATGTGGGCTACCAGGACAAATGGCAGCGCGCCCGGCTCGGGTTCGCGGTTGTGGCATCCAGCGAGCAACAGGCGTTCGAAATCATCGACGCCGTCGAGCGTTTCGTGTGGTCGTTCACCGAGCTTGAAGTGAGCTCGGCCGAACGGCGCTGGCTCGACGTGGACTAGTCCCGCTGGCAACGGGTATTGGCCCCGGTGGGCCGTGACGAGGCGGGTCTATGAACCCGCCGGGAAGGAATCATCATGGCGAGGCGACGCCACGGCGGCAGCTCCCGCGAGTACCCCCGTACCGCCCGGGTCAACGAGCTGGTGCGGGAGATCGTGGCCGAGGAGCTTGAACGCATCGACGACCCTCGCCTCGAGTGGGTGAGCGTCACCTCCGTCGCGGTGACAGCTGAGCTGGCAAATGGCGTCGTCTACTTCTCGTCGCTCGCCGGTCCCGAAGGCGATCCCGAGGTGCTCGAAGCCCTGTCGGAGCATCGCGTCCGACTGCAGCGGGCCATCGGCCGCCAGGCGCGGTTACGACGAACACCCGAGCTGGGCTTCCGAGCCGATTCGGGCGTGCGCGACGGGCTCCGGGTCGAAGAGCTGTTGCGGGAGCTGGGTCCGCAGGACGAGTCCGGTCGCGACGTAGTGAATGACCCGGCCCCCGACCAGACAGCACCCGCCAGCGACGGCGGTGACCAGGCCCGACCCGGCGAGACTCGATGACCGTTACCAGCGGTCTTGTCGAAGGCTTGGCCGTGGTCGACAAGCCGGCCGGTATGACCTCACACGACGTGGTGGCGCGGGCCCGGCGCATTCTCGGCACCAGGAAGATCGGCCACTCCGGCACGCTGGATCCCGATGCCACCGGCGTGTTGCTCCTGGGTGTGGGTCGGGTCACCCGGCTGCTCAGATTCCTGACCGCGCTCGGCAAGACCTACACCGCCGAGCTGGTGCTGGGCACCGAGACGTCCACCCTGGACGCCGCCGGCGAGGTCGTGGCCGTCCACGACATGGCTGGGGTCGATGCTGGCCAAGTCATGGAGGCGGCCAAGAAGTTTGTCGGCGAGATCGACCAGGTGCCGCCGATGGTCTCCGCGGTGAAGATCGGCGGCCGACGTCTCCACGAGCTCGCTCGCTCCGGGATCGAGGTCGACCGGGCAGCTCGCCGGGTCACCATTCGTCGCCTGGAGATCCAGCCGACCGCCGATCCACTGGTCTACCGGCTCTTCGTCGACTGCTCCTCGGGCACCTACATCCGCTCCCTCGCGGCCGACATCGGCACGGCACTGAGCGGCGGGGCGCACCTCCGCAGTCTCCGGCGAGAGGCGGTCGGCTCGTTCACGCTGGCCGAATCTCGCCCTCTGGACGACCCGTTGCTCCTGCCGCCCGCTGACGCTCTGCGTGACTACCCGGCGGTAGACCTGCCGGCCGACGCGGCGGCCACCCTTGTCCGCAGCGGCCGGCTGTCACTGGCCGAGCCGCCGGAGGGGGAGGGTCCCTGGCGGGTTCTGG
>JAXDQG010000469.1:0-4006 GCA_034667945.1 Acidimicrobiia bacterium
TGGAGGCGCGCCTCGGGCCGCTCGGATCCTTCGTGATCGATTTCGCGCTGGGTGATGTGTGGAGCCGACCGGGCCTGAGCCGGCGGGACCGGAGCCTGATCGTGATCACCATCCTGGCCACGCTCAACCAGCTCAACCAGCTCCGCAGCCACGTACGGGGCGGCATCAATCACGGCCTCACCCGCACAGAGATCGAAGAGGTGTTCGTGCAGCTCTCGGGCTATGCGGGCTTCCCCAGAGCCATCGATGCCATGACGACTGCCCACGAGGTGCTGGCCCAGATGGAGGGCGTCGAGCGGCTGACCCCGAGCCCACCCGCGGCGCGCAAGGACGACGACCAGCGCAGCGCCGATGCCCGCGAGGTCATGAGGCGGCTGTCCCAGAACCAGCCACCGGGTGGGGTGGACGTGAACATGGGCCCCTTCAGCGGGGCGGCCGGCAGATTCGCCTTCGGGGAGCTGTGGCCCCGCGAGCAGCTGACCCCGCGTGAGCGCTCGTTCGTGGTGTGCGCCACGTTGACGACACAGGACAAGCCCACCGAGCTGCGCTTTCACCTACAGGCGGCGCTCAATAATGGCGCCACCATCGAGGAGCTCGAGGAGCTCATGAACACCGTTATCGCCTACGTGGGCTTTCCGACCGCCGTCCAGGGCTTCCGGGCCCTTCGTGAGGTCGAGGCCCGCCAGGGGGCTGCTCGCGGCTGACCTGGGCCATCGAATCGCCCAGTACCGTCGAATGGCCAAGCACCGTCGAATGGCCGAGCACCGTCGAATCGCTCAGTAGAGGAACATCGGCTTGCCCGCCATGTGACGGACCTTGGGCCGGTAGTCAGCGGCGTCGTACATCTCCTCCACGTCCACGCGCTTGTTGCCCTCACGGGTGACGCTGATCGGGACGTCCTTGTAGGTGCCGCCCCGCAGTGCCACCATGCGGCCCGATTGACCTTGGAGGACCAGATCGGCAGCCATCACGGCGTAGTTGGTGGCCACCATCAGGTCGAGCGAGTCGGGGTTGCCGGAGCGCATCAGATAGGCGACCTGCTGCAGGACGATGCCCACGCCAGTGAGCTTGCCGATGCGGTCGCCCGTGGTCGCGCCGATACCGCCGAGCTTGCGATGGCCGTAGGGGTCCGCCTCACCGGAGACATGCAGTTCTCCGCCGATCATGGTGGCGCCCTCGGAGATCGTCAGCATGGCGTAGTTGGAAGGATTGGCAGCCCGGTCCTCGAGGAGCAGCTCGGAGAGACGTTCCACCTCGAAGGGCACCTCCGAGATCACCGCCCGGTCGACGCCGGCCAGGTAAGCGGTGATGAGCGAGGTCTGACCGCTGTAGCGACCGAAGAGCTCAACGACGGCAATGCGCTCGTGTGACCCGGTCGAGGTCCGGAGGGCGTGGATGAACTCGACGCCGCGGGTGATGGCGGTGGAGAACCCGATGCAGTAGTCCGTGCCGTGCACGTCGTTGTCCATCGTCTTCGGGATGGCGATGACTGGCACGCCTTCGTCGTGGAGTCGGAGCCCGTAGGACAACGTGTCGTCGCCACCGATCGGGATCAGGGCGTCGAGACCAAGACGCTCGATGACCCGGATGGCGTGGGGCGTGAAGTCGTACGGGCCGTCCCCGGCTGCGGGGTCGATCTGGTCGACGAGGAAGGCAGGCACATCCGCGCGCTTCACCCGGCCGGGGTTCGTGCGTGACGTGTGGAGGATGGTGCCTCCACTGCGGTCGATGGTGCGGACCGCTCGCCCGTCGAGACGCATCGTGTTCTCGCCGAGGGAGGTGGGGTCGTCAGGGTTGGCGTTCAAGAGTCCGCCCCAGCCCCGGCGGATGCCGACGACCTCGTGGCCGTCGCCGACCACGCGGTTCACCACTGCCTTGATGCACGGGTTCAGCCCGGGGACGTCCCCGCCCCCGGTGAGGATGCCGATTCGCATGACACGACCCCCTCTTTCCGGTACTGGCGCTGGACGACCTCGGCTTCGGCCTATTGACTCATGCTTGTCGTCGCGCCCAAAGAGTAGGACCTCGGGGCTATCACTCGGCAAGCCTTCCGTGCGATTCTCCCGACTTGTCGCGACGTCGTCCGACACAGCCCGCCCACCGCCGGGAGCCTCAGGCAGCGCTCACAGCGGAGTCGCCTCGGGCAGATCGATGGCTCGGGCGCTGAACGGGTCGTTCCCGACACTCACGCCGTTCTTCACGATCTCGTACTGGGTCATCATGTCGTGGTCTTCGTGGACCGCGTTGTGACAATGCAGCATGTACTTGCCCGGCGCGTCGAACCGCGTCAGTAGCCGCACCTTCTCGTTCTCACCGACGTACATGACATCTTTTGGCCCCCGTTCGAACGCGAACGCCGGCTGTCCGTTTCGTGACAGGACGAGGAAGTCGACGAAATGGATGTGGAAGGGATGGAACCAGCCGCCGCCCTGCGTGCTGACCTCCCAGATCTCCGTGGCACCCACCTCGGGTCTCGCCAAGGTCAATTTGAAGTTGCTGTCGATGATCTGTTGCCAAGTAACGCGGTTGACCGTCCACTGTCCTTTGGTCCGGATGAGCTCGACTTGACGTGTCTTGACAGCGTCGGACTCGTTCAAGAGCATCGTCTCGTGGTCAGGGTTCAGCTTCGAGGGTACGTCGTTGTTGGACGGGTCGAACGCGTCGTCCACTACGTCAAACGCCATCACTACGTCGATATTCGGGAATTTCTGGTTGTTCTTCGGACTGTCATTCTGAAGGACTATCCGCTTGCCGGGATCGTAGCGGGCGAAGTCGACCACGATCTCGTAGCGCTCACCCATGGAGTGACGGAAACTCTTGACCGTTTGCGGCGAGGGCATCAACCCCCCGTCGGTCGCAATCATCTGGAAGGAGTCGCCGCTGCTCAGCGAGAGATTGTACGACCTGGAGACCGACCCATTCAGAACGCGGAAGCGATACTTCCGTCGCTTCACCTTGAGCGCTGGCCACGGGCGCCCATTGACACAAATGATGTCCCCGTACATCCCGTTGTCTTCCGCAAGGGTGAAGAGCACCTTGCCGTCAGCTTGAAGCATGATGTCGGAGATGACAATCGGTAGATCGAACTCGCCCGTCGGAAGGCCGAGAGCGTCCTCTGCGGGGTCTCGCAGTTTGTGCATACCGAACAGACCCTGATACACGTTCTCTGCGGTGTGATGCGCGCCATGGTCGTGGTACCACAGGGTCCGCGCCGTGGGCGTGTTCGGATAATGGTAATCCTTGTATTGCCCGGGCAACGTTATGTCGGACGCATAGCCGTCGAACTGCGGCAACGACGGCGACCCATGGAGGTGGACCGACGTCCATTGGTCATAGCCGAGGGCTTCATCCTTCGCCGGCAAGGTGTTGACAAATCGCACGACGATCGGCTTCCCGCGAGTTGACGCGAACGTCGGTCCGGGCACCGTGCCGTTGTAGGCGTACATCGGGGTCTGCAACCCGGGCACGATCTCGACAAGCGCCGGCGCCATGGTGATCCGGAAGTAGTCCGCATCTGCAGTTGAGCGAACCGGCAGCGCAACGGGCGGCTGTCTGTACGGCACAGTGAATGGCCGCGGCAACCTCGATTGCGGCAGGCGGTTCCTGAACGGATCGCCGGCGGCCCGGGCGAGCCGCTGCGTCGGCCACAGCATCGCTGCGCCGCCAAATGCTGCGAGCTTCAACACATCCCGCCGTGAAAGACTCACGCGTCACTCCCAACCACGTAGCTCAGGTTGAGGCGGCCGATGTCTTCGACCCCCGGTTGCAGCTTCCGGGGTGTTGTTCCGCACAGAATGGGAGCGCTTGCGTGGAAAGAACTAAAGAGTCCAGATTCGAAGTTCGTCGACTGCATCACGGCCCTTGCCCGGCCGATTCCAGAGAAGTCGGTGATGACATGTGCAGCCCTTCTACTCGAAGCGTGACGGTTGGGGTTGATCCCAACTCGGCCCTTACACGCCTCACTTCAACTACGAGATGCCAGTCTTACGACCTTTGTGCGGTTGAA
>JAXDQG010000470.1:0-12110 GCA_034667945.1 Acidimicrobiia bacterium
CGGGTTACCTCCGTTGGTCCACTCAGCTCGTAGTGGTACGGCATCGTCGTTCATCCGGCCCTGACGGCGCCAGACGACGGTCCGTACGGTCCTTCAGCCGGCGCGTTCCCGCCGGCGGGCCCACTCCACCGTGGCACCGGGCACGATGGGGGGCGCCTCGTGGCGAACCTGACGGGCTTCGAGGGTGAGCTCGTTGAACCAACGCAGCCGCCGGCCCAGCCGAGCACTCGGTCGACGTACCCGGGTTGGAGGGGGAGTCAGGAGCCTGGGCGCGCCCCGGGCCAGGGACGCGTCGGGCGGGCCGACTGCGACCTCGGGTGTGCAGACCGCGACGGTCTCCAAGCCCTCGCGGCCGCGCCGCACCAGAACTGCGTCGATGCGGCGGCGCCGTGGATGCGCGATGAGCAGCCGGACTCCGTGATCCTCGAGGGTGCGGCCCGCCTCGAGCCACGTTCCGCTCATGCACGGTCGCCCGGTGGCAGTGCGGGAGCCGTTCATCTGCGCGCCGACGGCGCGCGAGCCGTTTATCTGCGCGCTGATGGCGCGCGAGCCGGCCGGGCCTCCGCGGACGACCACGGTGACGTCGGTTCCCCGGTCGCCGAGCGCGATGAGCGAGTCGAGCAAAATGTCTGTGACGACCGGGAAGGGCACGACGGCGACCTTGACGACCAGGACACGGAGATCCGTGGCGGCGTTCCGCACGAAAGCGACCACGTCGGCAATGCGTTCTTCGGCCGAGCGCGCGGGCGTCGCAACTTGGGGCTCCCGCCTCCAACCCGGCTGACGCAAAACGGCTCCCTCCCCACTGGGGAGAAGGAGATTACTCCGCCGCCCGCGTCGAGGCCTGCCGAGCGTCAGTTAGACGGCAGCCATGCGCCGGCTCAGCGGCCCTGGAACGTGGGGGAGCGGTGCTCACGAAACGCCCGGACGCCCTCGACGTGGTCGGCGGAGGTCAGCGTGATGGCCTCGGCCGTGGCCGCGTAGTCGAACGCGGTGTCCATATCGACATCGAGACCTCGGTACACCGCCGACTTGGCCAGCGAGAGCGCCAAGGGCGGACCGGCAGCCAGGCGGTCGGCGAAGGTCCGGACCGTGGTCATCAACTCCTCGTGGGGCACGACCCGGTTGACCAAGCCGATGCGCTCGGCCTCCTGAGCGTCGATGATGTCTCCGGTCCAGATCATCTCGAGCGCCTTGGCGATGCCGACCGTCCGGGGCAGGAGGTAGGTGCCTCCCGTGCCGGGGAACAGCCCGATCTTGGCGAACACCTCGCCGAATCGTGCTTTGGTGGACGCGAAGCGCATGTCACAGGCCAAGGCGATGTCGAGCCCACCGCCCACAGCCGCGCCGTTGACGGCGGCCAGCACCGGCTTCTCGCAAGCCCGAATGGCCAGGACCATGCGCTGAGTCTGCTTGAGCCAGAGTCGGCGGTCGAAGGGGCCCGGTTCGGCTTCTTCTTCGCTATCCGACGTGGCGCCCTGCCCGACGGCCGGCGCCGGCGCGGTGCTGTTGCGACCCCTGGCCAGTTGCCGAAGGTCGCCGCCGGCACTGAAGGCCAGGTCGCCGGCCCCGGTGATGACGACCACCCGAACGCTGCGATCGACGTTGGCCCGAGCCAGTGCGTCGATCGTTTCGGCCTGCAGGCCGGCGGTCATGGCGTTGCGGGCTTCGGGGCGGTTGAACGTGGGCGTCGCCACCGCGCCGTCGACCTCGAAGAGGATGTCGGTGTAGTCCATCGATCGGCAGTCTCACGCGGTGGCACCGCGTTGGCCAGCGAGGTTGGCGGGCGGCCCCGGCTGGGCGTCGGCGGAGCGTTCGGCGCTCGGGTGAAATCACCTCTCAGCCTGGCCGACCGGCACGTCGATCACTTGGCTTGACCGCACGCTGTCGGCCATGAAGGCCGGGGAGAATCGCCATGTCGCAACGCAACGTCGCCCTCTGCATCTTGCCGCTGCCGCTGGTGGCGATGGCGTTGTGGCAGCTGGAGATCGAGCAGCTGTTGGGGCTGCTGAGTGTGCTGCTGACGACGGCCGGGGCGTGCGCATGGTCGCTGTGGCACGGACGTGCCAGCCGGCCGGCCCGGGTCCGGGTGCCGGGTCGAATGTGGGGCGGTGTGGGTCTGGATACGGCATGTGGGGCCGGGGCCGGGGCCGGGCTCGGGCTCGGGTCCTGGTCCGGGGACGCGGGGTCCGGGGATGCGGGGTCCGCCGACGCGGGATTTGCGCGTTCCACCGCCTTGGCCAGCGACGATGTGCGGGTGCACGGGGCGTACGTAGCCCATGGCCTGGCCGAGTTGGAGACGTTCCTCGGCTCGGTGGCAGCGGTGGGTGCTGGGGAGGACGAGCCTCGGCCAACGGCGAGCTGAGCGTGGGCGCTTGTCGCCCGTTCCTTGGTGCATTTCGTCATTCACCAAGAAATTCGTTGAATACGGAGGCAGCCCGAGATTTTCGGGCTGTCGTTCATCGATTCGACGTCGATTCGCTGCGACACAGTCGGAATTCGACGTAGCCGAGAGCCCTTTTCTTTCCGCTCGGCGCGGGTGTTCGAACACGTAGAGTGACACAGCGCCGCGCCCACGTCCATGTCCACGGGCCCGATCAGGCCCCGATCAGTTGCCCTAGCCGACGTCAGCGTTCGGGACGTCCGCGGCACCTGATTCCTCCGGTCCCGCTGGCTTGTCCGCCGCCGATTCGCCGCCGAGGGTGATCCGCACGCCCTCAGCCGACTTGTCGACCGAGAATTCGATGCCCGCTTCGCTGGCCGCCTGGGCCACCTCGTCGAAGGCGGCGGGTTCGCCCGTCCAGTCATGGCCCTGGATGACCACGGCCGCGCCGATCTCGACGTCGACGCGCTCGGCATCCGCCGCCACCACGGCGAGGGCCTCGCCCGCCGCCAGCAACAGCCGCAACCGCTGCGCCTCGGGCACCGGTCCACCCAGGTGGACCTGCCCGCTCAGCCCCACCTCTTCCCGCAGCCGCTCCAGCTCCCGGTTGAGCGCTTCGGCGAGCTGCTCCCCCGTCGAACCGCTGCTGACACCTCGCTCGTGAGGCCCGGCCGCCACCGTTGCCGCCCACTGGCGCTCGATGCGGTTCAGCACCAACCACCAGGCGGCATCGTCCGCCGAGAACTCAGCCGCCCCCGAACGCGCATTCCACCGCTGATGTCGGACCACCGGCTCTTCGGGCGCCTCCCGCAGCTCCTTGCCGGACGGCACCACCACCCCCGGCGCAACGTCGGGGACGCCCACGCCTCCAGCATCCCGGCCCTTCGAAAACGCTTCAGCTCGCTCTCGCTCCAGCTCCTCGAGCCGGGACCGAGCGGCCTGGAGCTCACCGTCCCGCTGATCGACCACGACATTCAGATGCCGAATGCGGGCCTGGAGCCTGGTCCCCTCAGCGTCTCGCTCGCTGACCTCGGCTCGCACCGCGCCGATCTCGGCCCGCAGACGTGCCGCGTCCTCCGATTTCTCGGCCACAGTCGTTTCCAGGATGGCGATGCGGGCGGAAGCGGCCGCCGCCTGCGCATCCGCCACGTCGGCGCGGCGGAGCGAAGCTTCCTCGCTGGCCGCCCGCGCCCTGTCGGCCTCCTCTGCCCGCTTCCGATTGGCCACGCTCTCCGCTCGCGAAGTGCGTAGCTGGGCGCTCAACGCACGGAGGCGTGCGGCCAGCAACGCTGCGATCAGGAGGGCCAAGACGACGGCGATGACAGCGACGACCACGCCCCGACCGTAGCGAACAACGACGCCGACTCCCGTGAAACTGACGGCATCAGAACCGCCGTCGCGCCCGCCCCGCATCGGACAGGATGTCCGCCCATGACCGATCACCTGCGGGCCCACGAGACCGCTGCGCCCATGGCCGACCGCCCGACCGGGCCGCTGGTCGGCTTCCGCATCCTGGACGTCACCCATGCCGCCGCCGGGCCGTACGGGACGATGATGCTGGCGGATCTGGGGGCGGACGTGATCAAGGTCGAGCCACCCACGGGCGAGCTGGTCCGCTTCGGTGGTCCGCACACGCTCGACGACGAGGTGCACGCCTACAGCGGGCGTTTCGCCAACCGCAATCGCAACAAGCGATCCATCGCCCTCGACCTCGCCGATCCCGAGGACCAAGAAACCTTCCTGCAGCTCGTGGAGACCGCCGACGGGCTCGTCGAGAACATGCGGGCCGGGGTGCTCGAGCGGCTCGGGGTCGGCTGGGAGGTCTGTCACGCCCGCAATCCGAAACTCGTCTATGCGGCGGTGCGCGGCTTCGGTGACCCCATAACCGGCGCAAGCCCCTACGGCGACTGGCCGGCGTTCGACGTCGTCGCGCAGGCGGTCGGTGGCTTCGTCTCGATGACCGGTCCGGACGCCAGCCATCCCATGCGCACCGGGCCCGCGGTGGGCGACTACGTCCCCGGGTTGATGGCGGCCCTCGGTCTCCTCGCCGCCTTTCTCCACGCCCAACGCACCGGCGAGGGGCAGTTCGTCGACGTGGCCATGGTCGACGGCCTCATGTCGATGTGCGAGGTGGCGCAGATGCTGTGGACCTACAAGGGCGCCGATTGCCCGCCGACCGGTAACTCCGTCGACGGCATCAGCCCCTTCGCCATCTATCCGGCCGCGGACGGCCACTGTGCCATTGCGGCGCCCACCGACGCCCACTGGGCGCTGCTGTGCGAGGCCATCGGCCGGTCGGATCTGATCGACGATCCCCGCACGGCCAAGGCCCGCATGCGCATTCGCAGCCGCCCGCTCGTCGACGAGGTACTAGGCAACTGGACGTCCCAGCGCACCATGTCAGAGGTCGTGGAAGCGCTCGGTGGCAAGGTCTCGGTCGGACCGGTGCTCGATCCCCGACGCTGGGTCGACGATCCCCACGTGGCGGCGCGCGAGATGCTGGTCCGGGTCGACCACGGCGCCAGTCGTCCAACGGTTCAGCTCAACTGTCCGATCAAGCTGACGGCCACACCGTCGGGGATCTACCGGCGGCCTCCGCACCTCGATGAGCACGGGGACGAGCTCCGCAAGGAGCTGGACGCGCGTCGCCAACAGGGCGCCGATCGGCGATAGGCCCGTTGGGCCGGATTGACGATGCCACCGGCTGAAACGCTCCTACAGTTTGATCGCGGGCTCGTCGGACCGCAGTTCTTACCCGGTTCTCAGCGTTCTCTCAGCTGCAATTAGGGCGCGATCCCGAAGCTGTTTGCAGAACGCAGGCCAGCAGAAGGGAAGGGTTCTTTGCCAGTGAACTCTCCAGAGGCAAGGGACCAGGGTCTTCGTCGGGTGTCGCGCACAACCG
This sequence comes from Acidimicrobiia bacterium, assembly GCA_034667945.1. Lineage (GTDB taxonomy): Bacteria > Actinomycetota > Acidimicrobiia > Acidimicrobiales > CAIXPF01 > JAXDQG01. Next base: position 5,286 of record JAXDQG010000470.1, read on the forward strand.
GCTGGGTCGTCGCCGGCGGGGTCGCACTCAGCGGCGTCTTCTCGGTGGCGGCGGCACACAGCTTCTCCGGCGCCTCGAGCACCTCCTCCGCCCCGACGGCCGATTCCTCCGCCGGCACGAACCCGGCCAGCGCCGACTCCTCCACGGGGGCCACCTCCCCGACGACTGCGACGCCTTCCAGCTCCGCCCCGGCGACCGCCGGCGCAGCCGCGGGGACCGGGTTGGCCCCCGGGGGCGGTCCCAGCGCGGGTGCCACGACGCCCACGACCTCGCCCAGCACCACGGCCGCGCCCGTTGTCACCGCCGATCAAACCACCGCCGCGCCCGACACCACGCTGGCCCCGCCGGTGCAAGCCCCGCGAGCCAGCCGCCGACGGGCAGCGGTCACGTCGGGTGGGTCATGACCGCGTTGCTGGCCCGGGCAGCCTTTCCGGCGCTGGGGACGGGTGCAGTCGTGCTCGTCACGGAAGCCGAGGCCTTGCCGCAGGTCGTCGAGGTGGTGCGCCAGGAAGTCGCTGCGATCGATCTTGCCTGTAGCCGCTTCCGTCCCGACTCGGAGCTCGAGCGACTCAACGGATCGGCTGGGCGGCCGGTACCGGTCGGCCCGCTGCTGCTCGAGGCCATCGACGTGGCGCTCGGTGCCGCCCGGACAACCGACGGCGACGTCGATCCGACGGTGGGACGGGCCCTCCGAGCACTTGGCTACGACCGCGACTTCGGCTCGGTTGAACGGCGCGGTGCCCCGCTGGCACCACCGGCCCGCTTTCGGATCTTGACGGGATGGCGACACGTCCGACTCGACCGTCATGCGGGAACCGTCGAGCTGCCGGTCGGTATGCGGCTCGATCTCGGCGCCACGGCCAAGGCCCTGGCGGCCGATAGGGCCGCGGCACGGGCCGCCTCGCTCGCAGGATGCAGCGTTCTGGTGAGCCTGGGCGGCGACGTGGCCGTCGCCGGTTCGGCACCGGAGGGCGGATGGTCGATCCGGATTGCCGAGTGGCACGGTGCCGATCCCGACGAACCCGGACCTTCGGTGAGCATCGCCGATGGCGGGCTGGCCACGTCGAGCACAACGGTTCGGACCTGGCAGCGCGGGCAGGACCGGTTGCACCACGTGATCAACCCCTCGACGGGGTGGTCCGCCGACGTGGTGTGGCGCACGGTTTCCGTGGCCGCCTCGACGTGCGTCGGCGCCAATGTGGCGGCGACGGCCTCCATCATCCGGGGCGAGCGCGCTCCGCACTGGCTCGCCGAGCTTGGCCTGCCGGCGCGGCTGGTGCGTGCCGATGGCTCCGTGCTGTTGGTCGGGGGCTGGCCTGACGAGCGGGAAGCAACGCAGGAAGTAACGACGTGACGGGCCCAACTCCGCTGCTCGCCGCTGTCGACACCAAGGCGCTGTGGTATGCCACCCGCGGGAGCGGAACGGTCACCCTGGTGCTCCTGACCGCCTCGTTGGTCCTCGGCATCGTGACCACCGTCGGCTGGGCCTCGAGCCGCCTGCCGACCTTCGTCACCCAGGGCCTGCATCGCAACATCTCGTTGCTGGTCACCGTGTTCCTGGCGCTGCATGTGGCCACGACGGTCATCGACGGCTTCGCCCCGATCCGTTGGCTCGATGCCGTGGTGCCGTTCCGCTCGTCGTATCGCACGCTGTGGCTGGGGCTCGGTGCCGTGGCCACCGACCTGCTGTTGGCGCTGGTCGTGACCAGCCTGGTGCGGGTGCATCTCGGGTTCCGGACCTGGCGGGCGGTGCACTGGCTGTCGTATGCCTGCTGGCCGGTAGCCGTGGTCCATGCACTCGGAACCGGCAGCGATACCCGGGCTACCTGGTCGCTCGGAGCAGTGGGAGTCTGTTCGGCGGCCGTGCTGGCGTCCATCTGGTGGCGATTGGCGGTTCGCCGGCCCGAGCGGCCGCTCGCAGGCGTGGCCGCGTTGACCTCGTCGGTCGTGGTGCCCCTGGCCGTCGTGGGCTGGATGATCGCCGGACCGCTGCAGTCGACGTGGGGACAATCCAAGCGGTCGGCGGCGGTGGAGGCCGCGGCAGCAGGATTCACCGACACCTTCACCGGCGCCTACCGGCAGTCGTCCCAGACCCCGGGCCAGCCGGTCACCGTGGAGGTGAGCGGGTCGTTGGCCGGGCACCCCGGTCTCGTGTTGACCATCTCGCTCCAGGGCCGGCTGACCACCACGGGAGGTGTGGCGCTCCAGACCGGAGACGCCTTCCTCGATGCCAGCGATGGCGCAGCCGGGTGGGAGGGCGCCGTCAGCGGTCTGGACGGCAACCGCATCGACGCGCTCCTGGCCGACGCCAGCGGGCGGAAGCTGGCACTCACGCTGACCGTCACCATCAACCGCTCGACCCTGACCGCGCAGGGCAGCGTGGTCGCCAACGCCGTGTAGCCCTGTGGAGCCTCAGATGAGCACGTCAAGTGTTACCGGTGTCTCGCTCCGCAGCCGGTCCGCGTCCCGGGGGGTGACACAGCCGATCGGAGCGGGGCCGAGTGGATTGCCCCGTCTCCTCTGCGCGCTCACCGGTGGCGCGACATCGCCCCATCTCGACGCTCACCGGGCGACCTATGCGGCCCCACCGCCTCCGGGTAGAGAACCGCTCCACGAGCTGATCGATGTCATCGAGCACTCGGGACTGCAGGGTCGGGGCGGCGGCGGATTTCCCCTCGCCACGAAGCTGCGGGCGGTGGCCGCCGGCAAAGGGCCCCGGGTCGTGGTCGTGAACGGCAGCGAGGGCGAGCCTGCGAGCAACAAGGACAAGACCCTGCTGACGTTCGCGCCCCATCTCGTGATCGACGGGGCACAGTGGGCAGCCGCAGCCGTGGGCGCCACTGACATCTACATCTGTGTCGACCGTAGGGCCTCGGGGGCGCTCACCAACATCCGCAAGGCGCTCGAGCAGCGGCGGGGGGAGGGGGGCGCCACCCTGCACCTCGTGACGGTGCCGGCCCGCTACGTCGCCGGTGAGGAGAGCGCCCTGGTCCACCTGCTGAATGGGGGTGACGCCAGACCGACCCGCACGCCGCCACGCCCCTTCCAGAGCGGTGTGCGACGGGCGCCGACCCTGGTGAGCAATGTCGAGACGCTGTGCCACGCCGCTCAGGTGGAGTGCTTCGGCCCGCAGTGGTTCCGGCAGTTCGGACTCGCCGACGAGCCGGGCACGGCGCTGATCACCCTGTCAGGCAGCGTCGAGGTCCCGGCGGTGTACGAGGTGCCCATCGGCGTCCGGCTGTCGAGCATGTTGGCGCAGGCCGGCGGCACACAGCGTGGCCTGGCCGGGGTCCTGGTGGGCGGCTACTACGGCACGTGGCTCGATGCTGCCCAGGCGGGGTCGGCCTGCCTGAGCAACCGATCGCTGCGGCCTTTGGGCGCCTCCCTCGGCTGCGGTGCGGTCGTCGTCCTCCCGGCGGGCGCCTGTGGGCTGCGAGAGACCGCCCGGGTCTTGACGTGGATGGCCGGCGAGACGGCCGGGCAGTGTGGCCCCTGCGTCCATGGGCTGGCGGCCATCGCCGGCGCGGTGAGCGAGCTCGCCGCCGGCCGGCCGGACGTCGACACCCTGGCTCGCCTACAGCGATGGGCAGGCCAGGTCGAAGGCCGGGGTGCCTGTCGGTTCCCGGACGGGGCGGTCCGCCTGCTGCGCAGCGCCATGTCCGCTTTTGCGTCCGACGTGGCCCAGCATCTGCAGTTCGGCCCGTGCGAGGGTGCGCAGCGCCCGGCCGTCCTCCACGTGCCCGAATCGAGCGGGGTCCCATGGCGCTGAGGTTCCGTCTCGTCGTCGACCCCATCGCCTGCGATGGCCGGGGTACCTGCGCCGAGCTGTTCCCCGAACGGGTCACGCTGGACGACTGGGGTTACCCCATCATCGCGGGCCAGCCGATCGACGAGGAGCTGCTGAAGCTCGCCCGCCAGGCCGTGAAAGCCTGCCCGGTGCTTGCCCTGCGACTCGAGCGGATCGATCCGTCCCGCTGACATGGCCCGGAGCAGCGCCGGAACCTCAACCCGGGCCGTTGGTCTGCGAGGCAGCTCAGCGGGCCTTCTCGAGGTAGTCGAGCAGGGCGAAGATCTCGGCTTCGCCCATGCCGGCCTCCTCCGCTTCACGCCAGAGGTTGAGCGCTGCCTCGGCGGTGTGCACTGGCAAGCCCACTTCGGCGGCCAGCTCGACAGCCAGCTCCAGATCCTTCACCGCCAGCCGCAGCGCCGCCTGCGGGGTGACCGACTCGCGGTAGCGCCGCGTGCGGTACTGATGAGCGGCACCCAGCACGTGCGGTCCCGCGCCGCTGGCGGTCATGATCACGTCCCGCAGCTGGGTGGCGTCGATCCCGCAGCGCACGCCGAGCAGCAGGCCCTCCATGGCGGTGACCATCGAGGTGAGCCCGATCAGGTTGTTGCTGATCTTGGCGATGCTGCCCGCGCCGACGGGGCCGAGGTGGAAGACGTTGCCGCCGAAGGCGTTCAGCACCGGCGTGATCCGTTCGAAGGCCTCGGCATCGCCGCCGGCCATGACCGACAGGGTGCCCTCGTTGCGGGCCCGCACATTGCCGCTCACAGGGGAGTCGAGGAAGGTCACGCCGGCGGCCTCGGCGTTGTCCGCCAGGGCCTGCATGGTGGCGGGGGAGAGGGTGCTCAACTCCACATAGATCTCCGGTCGCTCGGGCGCCCCGAAGACCTGCGCGGCGACCTCCTTGCTGACTGACTTGTTGGGGAGCGAGACGAAGACCACTTCGCTGGTGCCGGCGACTGCTTCAGCATCAGGGGCGGAGGCGGCGCCGAGTGCCACCAGCTCGGCGACAGGCTCGGGGCGGATGTCGCAGACGGTGAGCGGGAATCCGGCCTTGGCCACGTTGGCCGCCATCGGCCGGCCCATTCCGCCGAGGCCGATCCACCCGATCCTGTCGGTCATCGTCTGGGTCCCTTTCGGTTGGTTTTGGTCGTGGTTGTCCTCCCGTGGCTGCTCACGGAACAGACGGGAGGTCGAGCAGCTCGGCGGTCTGCGCGCACGTGGCAACGGGGCGGCCGACCTGGGAGCAGAGGTCGGTGGCTTCGGCCAGTAGCTCGAGATTGGTCGGCTTGCGCTCGCCGAAGTGCTCCTCGAGGCCGATGTGCAGGTGGCCGCCGCGCTCGAGGGCGAGCCGGGCGATCGGCGTCTCGATCAGGTCGCCGCCCCACACCGAGACCGACCACGGCAGAGCAGTCCCCTCGAGCATGTCGAGGTAAGCGAGGAGGGCGTGCCGGGTGGGCGGCAGGCCGAACGTGACGCCCTTGGCCTTGGCGAACATGCCCCACTCGCCACCGAAGTAGAGCTTGACCATCGAGCCCCGAGGGAGCCGCCCGACGCGGTGGTAGGCGAGCACGGTCTGCAGCCAGCCGGGTTCGTAGATGGCAATGGCCGGGCCGAGGCGACGCCGCTCGCACAGGGCGAAGAAGCCGCGGATGTCGTCGTAGGTGTTGATGTAGGGCTGGCCCACCGGCAACCCGCCCTCGTCGGGCCGACCGATGTTCACGGAACCGGGGTCGACGTAGGACATGCGCAGCGGCAGCTCGTCGGCCAACAGCTCGATGTGGGCGAGCTTGTCGGGGAGCTCCCGGGCCGCCACGCCGGTGGGGTACCAGAGGGCGTCAGGGCGTTTGTCAAGGATGTACCGCCAGGCGGCCAGGTAATCGTCGGCTGCGGCCTGCCCGACGAGGCGGATGTCTGCGTTGTGGGCGTGGATGATCCCGGCGCCCGCGTCGAGACAGGCCAGCGCATCGGCGCGTATCTCGTCGGGCGAGCGAGGGATGTGGGGGTTGCGGGACTTCGGCCCGGTGCCGTTGATGGCCACCTCGATGATGACCGGCGTGTCAGCGTTCTCGGTCACGGTCACTGCTACCCCCTGATCGTCGGGCCTGGCTGTGTGGTGGGCAGCGGCGGCCTGGGTCGACTGGTGGACGAGCGTAGATCGTGGGCCGGTGGGCCGGTGGGCCGGTGGGCCGTGGGGTGGCCGCATGCAGAGGGCCGACTCGTCGTGGCGAAACCTGGCTTTGTTTTAAGTAATCCCGACAACATCAAGAATTTCTGTGAACGGATCCCGCCGTACCTTTTTTCGCCGTGTAGTTCGTCGATTCGACGTCGATTCGCTCCCGACGCATCGAATTCGACGTGTCGTTGGTGCTGGTGTCGAGCGACACTTTGGCGGGCGGCGAGCGCACGAAGTGTGAGGACGACCGCGCAGAGCGGCGATGAACCCATGGCTCAGGCTCGCGACCTCAACGTCTCCACGCCTGGCCCCGAGCAGTCGGCCAGCGCGCCCTCCCGTCCCACCATCGCCATGATCAGCGACATGCCCGGCCCACGAACCTCGGGGCCCTCACCCGTCGACCAATCGACGTCTGTCGCTGCCAAACGCAGCTCTGCGATGCGCTTCTTCGCCTTCAGCGGTCCACCGGTCTTCTTGTACATCTCCGCCAGCGTCACGACGTGCTCGGCCGGATGGTCACCTTCGCTTCCCAGCGCCCGGCGAATGTCCTCCCCGTGCACCATGACTTCGCCGAGGGCCACGTAGGCCGGACCGGGTGGCTTGCGCGTGCTCGTGATGATCGAGCGGAAGCGGCTCATCACCTCGTCGGGCGAACCAGCGGCGTACTGGCGTAGGTCCTTGTCCGTGAACTTGCCGAAGTTGAAACCCGACGCCACGAAACCAGGTGCGAAGTGCCCAAAGGTGATGCTGGCCGACGCCACCAGGTGACCCACGAGTTCCTGCACGTTCCAGCGGTCACACCACGTGCGGGCCGACCACTGCTCCGGCGAAAGCGTCTCGAGGTAGTCGGCGAGCAACCGGC
>JAXDQG010000471.1:0-2703 GCA_034667945.1 Acidimicrobiia bacterium
GTCCGTTCCTTCCCCTACCGCGCGTCTTTGCGCTGGTCCGGTCTTCGCCCGCCCGCCGCCGGCTGCCTAGAGTTCGACTCGCTCCGCCTGCCCCGGCGAGAGCACCAATGAGAGCGGACAGGTGGAGCGGCTGCTGCAACCATGCAAGGGCACGTCCTCCCTTCGGTATCCGGAACCAGAGCCGGCCGATCAGTCGATCGCTCCTCGGATGGTCTTCATCGAGGAAGTGGTTGTTGTCGCCCTTGAACACGAAGCGGTCTCCATCAATGCCGATGATTCGGTGCAGGACGATGATTCCGAGGTCGTTCCGGTAGGCCACGACGTCGCCCACGTTGTAGCCGCGGGCGGCACGTATGACGCCCAGGTCGCCTGCGTGGAACATCGGCTCCATGCTGATGCCCCAGGTGCGCACGTAGCCGGCATGTCCACCGAGCTGCGTGGGCAAGAATGCGATCACCCCGGCGAGTACGGCGAGAGGCAACAGCATCCGCCTTTTTGACCACCGTCTCGCCATATCGGATCTCCCAAAGGGTGATGCGGGCCGACAGGTCGCCGGCCCGCATCACAGAATGCTCACTCGATCAAACGATTAGCGGCTGGCAGTGAACCGGACGTCGGTCACGTTCGCGACCCCGCTGCCGATGTCACAGGTGATCACCGTGTGTGCGGGTTCAGCCGTGACCAACGCACCGGTGCACGGAAGAGGAGCAGTACCGTTCAGCGCGACGGTCAGGACGCTGTTATCGGTGACCAGATCCTCCACCGCGTTGGCCGTGATCTGCGTGACGGTGTCGGTAGCCGGCACGAAGGTGTACGAGACGTTGCTGACGGTGAGACCAGCCACCTGCTGGTGCACCGAGCCCTGATGGACGGCGGCTTGATCGATGGTGCTGGTGGCCGTGAAGGCGGCCGCGCCGACACCAGCCACTGCCACGATGGCGCCAATGCCGAGAAGCTTGCGGATGCTCATCTGTGTCCTTTTCGGTAGCCCGGCCGACCGTCGTGGGTCCCGTTGGCGTTGCGACCCCGCCTCGCAGCGGGTGTGCCCTTGTCGTTGGAGCGGCTTGTTGGGCCGCATAAGAAGGATCGGTCTGTTTCGATCTCGACTTGACCGAAATTTCGGGCCGTGTCGCCGGGCACGGGGCCCGTCGGGGCCAGCATCCACCGATCGGGATGGCTGTCGAGTGAAGTTGCTCAAACGACAAGTAGGAGCCCCGGGACGAACCCGAGGCTCCTACTCACCGTCTTCTAGGTTGCGCCCAGTCGCTCCTACGCCCTTGCATCAGGGTCACGGAGCGCCGAGCTCGCTTGGATCAGACAGGCGCTGGCGGCGCTGGCTCACCTGGCAGGCCTTGCGGACCTTGCGGCCCTGGTGGCCCTGGCGGACCTTGCGGACCAATAGGTCCAGGCGCGCCATCAGCGCCAGCGGCCCCCGCGGGACCCACAGCTCCATCAGCACCAGCAGGACCAGCGGCCCCAGCGGGACCCACAGCTCCGTCAGCGCCCGTAGCCCCAGGGGGACCGGCGAGACCTGCAGGACCGGCGGGCCCGGGAGCCCCCGCTCCAGGCACGTAATAGCCAGCGAGGTCAGCAACCACATGGACCTGACCGGCGGCGTTGAAGAACGACACCTTGCTGCCGGTCCCGATCATCGCCGTAACCAGGTTGGCCACCGTTGTTCCCGACTCGAAGTTCAGATTCGAGACCAGGTTCTTGGGCTGACCGGTCGGCCACACAGTCAGATAGCTGGTGATCGTGCCTTCAGTCGCTGTGACGTTCAGGACGACCGCCGAGGTGCCTGAAGGCACCCTGGTACTGAGGTCCAAGTCGATTGAAGTGTTCGGCCCGAGCTTGCCTGACGCGCCCGTTGACATCCGCGTATCAAGTACCCGCACCGGGTTGACAGGAATGAATGATGCCGGGGTGGCCGAGGCCTGCGCACCGGCACGATCCGCAGTTCGAACAAAGGATGAGACGAGATAACCCGCAGCCACCGCGGCGGCGAGGGCCATCAAGGCCCACAGAGCAATACCTCTTCGCCGTACAGGCTGGGCAAGTGAGGCTTGGATCATGCCGGACCTCCGTTTTGAGGTTGTGACCCGTCGACGGCGATCGTCGACGCCGTTGAACAACCTCTTCCGGTTAACCACAATCCGTAGCGTTGATACTTCTTTCCGTGGTTTATGGCGACCACGAAGACCTATCTGTCTCAATAGAACAGACGGATCTGTCTTAAATCGAACGGACAACTCTGTACGAGAATGTCACGCCAGTCGCTGCGCGTCGGGGGCGTCTCCATCGCTTCATGCGCGGTGACCAACGCGCGATCTCCCCGAGGCGTTGTAAGGCATTACAGGCGCCGCTACCCCAGCTCCGGGGCAGCATCCCGAGGTGTCCTTCGATGACCGGAACAAGCCGACCCGCTCAACCACAGACAGCCTGTTTCGGCTACCCCAGCGAGGCCCGACCGCTGTCGCCGTGGCCTATCGCCGGCGCCGCAGTCCGAACCGACTCGCTGTAGGCGATGGCGCCCACTGCGCAGAACAAGCCGTACACCGCTGGTCACCCGTGCGGCCCAGCGCGGCGATGGAGCAGAGCCCACTCACAAGACGGCATGTACATTGACTCGATGGTCAACGCCCGCTCGGACGACGTCGAACCGTCAACTCCTCGTCGCCGCACCCTTCGGGACGAGCAAAAGCG
>JAXDQG010000472.1:0-2534 GCA_034667945.1 Acidimicrobiia bacterium
AGCCCGACATGAGTCGGTAGGTGTTGGCTCCCATCAGGTAGGTGACCTCAGGTTGCTCACCCAGCCAGGCCAGGTACTCGGGCCCCTGGAGACCCCAGAAGCCGGGCCAGCCCTCCGCCGACGCGTAACCGTCGAGTGAGGTGATGAAGTCGACGAGGAGGTCCGACACAGTTGTGTCCTTTTCCTTGGACGGCAGAGAGCCGCTCCTGCCTTCGCTATCTCGGCGGCACGAGGTTGGGACCGGAAGAGAATCGAGAACTCATCGGAGCCCGCTGATGGAGCTGATGTGCCATCGCCGCCGAATCTACGGTCGCCCGTTCTGCCTGCCGCCGCTTCCTGGCTCGGGTGTAGGACTTTTGGGTCAACACACGATGGGAGAGGTGGTGAGTGCACCCCGACCTGACCCGATCGAGCAGCGCCGCACCCTGGTCGCGCTCTACGACTCGGCCGTGCCCGACGTCTACGGCTACCTGGCGTCGCGCTGCGGGTCAGATTCGGTCGCCGAGGACCTGACGTCCGAGACATTCCTCGCCGCCGTCGATGCCGTGAAGCGCGGCGCCGTTCCAGAGCTGACGGTGGCGTGGCTGATTGGCGTCGCCCGGCACAAGATGGTCGATCACTGGCGGCGTCGCGAGCGTGACAGCCGGATCCTGCGGACCGTGTCCGGCGGCGGCTCGGCCGTCGAACCGGAGGTCGACGACTGGGACGCCAAGCTCGATGCCTTGGTCGCCCGAGATGCCCTCGCCGCGCTCGGGGCCCACCACCGGAGCGCGCTCACGCTTCGCTACCTCGACGGGCTCCCGGTGCGAGAGGTGGCCGGTCTTCTGGGACGCACGATCGGTGCCACGGAGGTGCTGCTGGTGCGAGCCAAGGCGGCGTTCCGAGCGCGCTATGAGACTGAACTGGCCGAGCGTGGGGAGGAGGAGCGATGACCGATCCGTTCGAGGCGCTCGCTCGGCCCCACGAGCGGCGGATGCCGCGACCGGGGTTCGTCGGCGACCTCCGTGCCCGCATCGTCGCTGACCTCGGTCTCGACGCCGCGACCGTCCCCACCGTCCAACTCCCCGAGAGGAAGCATGCGATGTCCGCCACCTTGTCCACTGATGCGCCGGTGACCACCACCGTCACCCCGTACCTGACCGTGTCCGATGCCGCCGCCGCCCTCGACTGGTACGCCCAGGCGTTCGGCGCGGCCGAGACGTTCCGCGTCGTCGGCGACGACGGCCGAGTCGGCCACGCCGAGTTCAGGATTGGCGCGGCACACTTCATGCTCTCCGACGAGTATCCCGAGATCGGTGTGCGCTCGCCGAGCAGCCTCGGGGGCACGGCAATCGCCCTGCACCTGACGGTCACCGACGTCGACGCCTTGTTTGCGCACGCGGTGGCTGCAGGAGCGACATCGCTGGGTGAGCCCGCCGACCAACCCCACGGCGCCCGGCACGGCACGCTGGTGGATCCCTTCGGGCACCGCTGGATGCTGTCCCAGCCACTCGAGCGGTTCGATCTCGACACCTATCGGGAGCGCGCCGAGGGCAGCGGCTACGAAGTGGTAGGCGCTGGCCAAGGCGAGGTGGTCACGAGGGCTGACCGACCCGGCACCGGCGGCGGTATCTGGGCGGGCGTCTTCTACAACGACGCGCTCGCTGGCATCCGGTTCCTGGTCGAAGTCTTCGGGTTCGAGGAGCAGCTCGTCGTCACGGGCGCCGACGGTCGCACTGTCGTGCACAGCCAGCTGCGGTGGCCCGAAGGCGGCGTGGTGCAGGCCGGCACCTATGACGCTGGCAACGAATACGCCCACGCCCCAGGCGAGCAGTCGCTGTATGTCGTCACCGCCGATCCTCAATCGGTGTGGGAACGGTGCGAGGCTGCCGGCCTCGAGGTCGTGCGCGCACCAGAGTCGCCTGACTACGACCCTGAGGGCATGGGCTTCTCGGTCCGGGACCGGGAGGGCAACATCTGGAGTTTCGGCACCTACGGCCTCGGCGCCGAGTGACACCACGTGCGTCTCGAGTGCTGCTGATCAGGGCCCCCGCCGGGATGACGCACCGAGGGGTCCGAGGCACGGCGCGCCCGCATGGGACGTAGAAGTTGACGCACCAACCGCACGACGGCATCGGCGTGCTCGTCATTGAGCCACTACCGCAGCGGTGACGCTCGGGAGGGGACTATGACCAGATCGGCAGCTGGGGGGACGGTCGGCCGCGCCACTCAGCCGCGCCACGCAGCCGCGCTGTCTAGCCGTCGTCCGGCTCGCCGACGGCGCGAGCAAGCGCGTCGGCGGTCGAGAGCACCGCTGATTGTTCCGTCGGGAGCCCGTAGCGCTCGGCGAGGTAGGCGGCCTCGTTGTAGCTGAGGAACGCTTGGTGGTCGCGTTCCCAAATGAGGATCTTGAGAGGAAGATCGAGTGCGACTAGGGGCGCCGCCTGCATGAGCGCGGTCCCAGCCGCGGGGTTGCCGAAGATGACGAGCTTCGTGTCCGGGAGGTGCTGGCCAACGCTCGCCGCCTCACCGCTGTGATCGATGACAGCGAAGAT
>JAXDQG010000473.1:0-7105 GCA_034667945.1 Acidimicrobiia bacterium
TGTCCGACGCCATTTGCGCCTGCGGAGCCTTGTCGACACGTGATTGCACCATCGCAACCCGGTGAACTATCAAGGCCCAGGCTCTCGCCGAACGACGAGAAGACGGGAAAACCCCGTTAGCCACACAATCGCTGAGCACGAGTCGGTAAAAGACACCAGCCGATGCGACGTGCACGGCTCAGGCAGGTCGGGAGCATCCGGGAACACGATCCGCGCCAGCTCTCGCCACGACATCGATGCAAAGCCTTGTCCGGAAGCCGGCGGGGAACCGGGACGGATATCTCCCGAGACATCGGCCTGCCCCGTTACGTGATCCAAACCCCACACTGCGTGGCCGTATTGGTCCCCTCTGCTCTGGCGTCCATTGCGATAGCCGGTGCGTCTCCCGGGCCGGTGACAGATCGAACTGAAATCGATCAGTCGCCGCCTTCGTAAGCAAACCCCAGGTCGAGAGCAGTCACCAGCGGCTGGAATGCGATGCCCTTCGCTCGCGCCAGCGCCTCACAGGTACCACCCCGGTCCACCACCGGCATGATGATGACGGGGGTGGCGCCCAGTTGTCGCACGACCTCGGCCGCTTCAAAGCAGGACGTGCCACGGGTGACGCAGTCTTCGGTGATGACCACTCGATCGCCCGGCTGCAGCGCGCCGGCCAAGCGCCCCGCAACACCGTGATCCTTCGCTTCTTTGCGGATGGTGAACGACCGCAGTGGACGGCCCCGCTCGGCTGCCAAGGCGGCGACGCCATAAGCAACCGGATCGGCGCCGACGGTCAAACCGCCGATGGCGTTGATGTCAGGAGGAAGGAGAGAAAGCATGGCATCGGCGATAGCCACGATGCCCTCGGGCCGGCATGCCGTCTGCTTTGCGTCGATGAACCAGGAGCTCTTCTTCCCCGACTTGAGAGTGAAGTCTCCAGTGCGAACCGAGTGCTCTAGCAGATGACGACAGAGCTCCACGAAGGCCATGACCTCGACGCTACCCGCCATGATGGGTGAGGTCCGAGTGCAGCTGGCGGGTGTTCGCCGCGGCTAATTGAAGCGTGTACCATCTCCCTGCCGACATCTACTGTGTTGGTCTTGCCAAGGAATGCTCTTGAATCGATTGGTGCGGAATGGCTGAACAGTCCGGTTCGACAGGTCTCTCCGAAGATCACAAGGCCGCCCTGGCGGAAGGTAGATCACAGGGACGGGCCGTGCGGCGATATCTCGAGGCACTCGAGGCGCATAAGCCCCGCAGAGGACGCAAGCGAACGTCGGATTCCATGCGTCGCCGGCTCGAGAAGATTGAAGCTGAGCTGGCCGAGGCAGACCCCCTCAAGCGGCTTCAGCTTGTGCAGGAACGGCTCGATCTCCAAGAAGAGCTCGCCGCCGCTGACAACAAGGTCGACCTCGATGCGCTCGAGAAGGAGTTCATTGCGGCGGCCCGCTCCTACAGCAATCGCAAAGGCATCACTTATGCAGCCTGGCGCGAGCTTGGCGTATCTGCCGCAACCCTGAAGCGTTCCGGCATCTCACGCTCCGCCGGAGCCTGAGCTTTTGGCGAGGATCCCGTACGGTCCTCGCAGCAACCCCGCGGCATCGGCCGCTCGCATTGCCAACGACCTCAGAGAACCTCGCCACCTTGATATGTAACGGCAGCCGGATGGCGACGGCCGATTTCCACCACCCGCTGGAGAAAAGCCTCCACCTGTTGTGAGGCTCGTCCGACGGGCACATCGTTGCCATGCACGAGGCGTTGGAGCTCGTCGTGCGAGAAGGGGAAGCGCGGCTCTGTGGCCAAGCGGTCGAGGAGATCCTCGGTCGTTTCGCCCTCTTGCCGGCGCTGTTGAGCGGCCGCCACCGCGTGCTCACGGATGAGCTCGTGGGCCTCTTCACGGCCAAGGCCGCGCTGCACTGCTGCGATGAGGAGCTTGGTCGTCGACAGGAAGGGCAGGTAGCGCCGGAGCTCGTCCGCCACCACCGCCGGATAGACGCCGAACTCCCGGATGACCTCCAGCGTGGTCTCCAGCAGACCATCGCAGGTGAGGAACGCGTCGGGCAGGAGCACCCGCCGTACGACCGAACAGCTCACGTCGCCCTCGTACCACTGGTCGCCGACCAGCCCCGCTGCAATGGAGATGTGGCCTCGCAGGACGTTCACCATCCCCGAGATGCGTTCGGTCGAGCGGGTGTTCATCTTGTGTGGCATGGCCGAAGAGCCGACCTGACCGGTCCGAAACCCCTCGGTGGCCAGCTCATGGCCAGCCATCAGCCGAATCATCAACGCCAGGTTGCCAGGAGCTGAAGCGACCTGCAGCAGCGCGCTGACCACATCGAAGTCCAGCGAGCGGGGGTAGACCTGTCCGGTGCTGTTCAGCGTTGCCGTAAACCCCAGCCGGGCGGCCACTGACCGTTCGACCCGGTCGACGGCGTCGGCATCGCCACCCAGGAGGTCGAGGAGGTCCTGCTGGGTGCCCACTGCCCCCTTGATGCCTCGCAGCGGATACCGCTCGAGCAGCGATTCGAGCCGGTGGAAGCCATACAGCAGCTCTTCCCCCACGGTCGCCAGCCGTTTGCCCATGGTGGTTGGCTGAGCGGCGACGTTGTGGGTCCGGGCGGCAATGACCAGGCTCTCGTACTCGCCCGCCCGCTCGGCCAACCGGGCGAGCACTGCAACCACCTTGTCGCGCACCAACTCGACCGAGCGCCGCACTTGCAACTGCTCGACATTCTCGGTGACGTCCCGCGAGGTCAGACCGATGTGGAGCAGCTCATGGCCGGCCAGGGCATTGAATTCCTCGATGCGGGCCTTGACGTCGTGGCGGGTCACGCGCTCGCGGCGCCGGATGGATTCCAGATCGACACGGTCGAGCACCCCCCGGTAATCGTCCAGGGCACCGTCCGGTACGGGAACGCCCTCGCCGGCCTGGGCCTCGAGGACTGCCAGCCAGAGCTCTCGCTCGAGGCGGACCTTTGCGTCGGGCGCCCAGATGCCGACCATCGCCGGGCTGGCGTAACGATCCGCCAGCACATTGGGGAACTCCATCGCGGCGGCCACGCCGTCGGCGGACGCGCCGCCGTTCATGACGAGAACACCAGGTACTGGTCTCGTTCGGGGCCGATGCCCACGTAGGTGATCGGCACGCCGAGGGCCTGCTCGACCTTGGACAGGTACGACACCGCCTCCGGAGGAAGCTTGGTCCGCTCGCGTACGCCCCGCAGCGGCGTCTTCCAGCCCGGGACCTCCACGTAGACCGGCACGGCCTTCTCCAGCTCGGACATGCGCGCCGGCAGCTGCGTGACCTGCCGCCCGTCGACCTCGTAGGCGACGCAGAGCTTGATGGTCTCGAAGTCGTCGAGCACGTCGAGCTTGGCGATCGACATCTCGGACACCGAGTTGAGACGCAGCGCGTGACGCAACATGACCAGGTCGAGCCAGCCCGTCCGGCGGCGCCGACCGGTGTTGGTCCCAAACTCGTGGCCGCGCTCCACGATGGCGTCCCCGGCCTCGTCGAACAGCTCGGTCGGGAAAGGGCCGGAACCGACCCGGGTCACGTACGCCTTGGCCACGCCCACCACCCGGTTGATGTGCCGAGGGCCGATGCCCGCGCCGGTGCATGCGCCGCCGGCCGTCGGGTTGGACGAGGTGACGAACGGATAGGTGCCCTGGTCGAGATCGAGAAATGTGGCCTGGGCGCCCTCGAGCAGCACGTGCTGGCCGAGGTCCAGCGCATCGTGCAGCAGGCCCACCGTGTCGCAGATGAACGGCTCCAACCGGGGGCGGTACTCGTCGAGATAGGCCGTGGCAATGGCGCCGGCGTCGAGCGGCATCCGGTTGTACACCTTCGCCAGGATGGTGTTCTTGTCGCGCAGCACGGCGTCGAGCCGGGCGCGGAACACGACCGGATCAAGCAGGTCCTGCACCCGCAGCCCCACCCGAAGGGCCTTGTCGGCATACGCCGGTCCGATGCCCCGACGGGTGGTCCCGATGCGGTTCTTCCCCAGATACCGCTCGGTCAGCGCATCGAGCTCGTGGTGGTGCGGAAGGATGAGATGGGCGTTGCCGCTGATCTTGAGGCGAGAGACGTCCACGCCGCGTGATTCGAGCATGTCGATCTCGGCGATCAGCACCTTGGGATCGATCACCACACCGTTGCCGATCACCGGAACGATGTGGTCGTAGAGCACCCCTGACGGGATGAGCTGGAGCGCGAACTTCTCGCCTTCGACCACGATGGTATGGCCGGCATTGTGGCCGCCCTGATAGCGGACCACGAGGTGGGTTTCCTTGGCCAGGAGGTCGACGAAGCGGCCCTTGCCCTCGTCACCCCATTGCGTTCCTACGACGACGGTCGCCGGCACGAGGCCTCCTCGCTGCTCAAACCGGACGTGCCACTGTAGGCCGCTCGCCGACCGAGGCAGTAGACGGTTCTGGGAGGCTGTTCACCGCTTCGCCGGGCTCGGCAAACGCCGCGCCGTCGCCCACTCGATCGGAGAAGGCGACGCCGCTGACGCTGCGGGTTTGCCGATGAATCAGCTGGCGAAGTGGTTGCCGGAACGGCGCCGGAACACCAGCCACAGCGGCGTACCGGTCAGGAGCATCAGGCCGGCCACGACGAGCGGAACACGGGTCTGAGTACCGGTGCGCGGTAGGTTCGCCTGGCCGGCAGCTACGCCAGCCTGGGCCGGGGCCGCCGCTTGGGCAGCTTGCACGCGGGCTCCGAGCACTGACGTCTCGACACATACGCCCTGGGCGTCCATCGCCAATCCGGGAGCGCAGACGCCCGGCTGGGCGGCGGCACCGGCAGCGTTGGCGGTCGCCCCAGCGGGGTTGGCGGTCGCCCCAGCGGGGTTGGCGGCGGCACCAGTGTTGCCCGTGGCGCCAGTGTTACCCGTTGCGCCCGTATTACCCGTGGCGCCCGTATTGCCCGTGGCGCCCGTATTGCCGGTGGCCGCCGCCGCGCAGGCGGGCGACGACGCCGGAAGTGCGGAGTTGCTGGCGCACGCCACGGCACCACCGGCCACCGTCGGCGGCGTCGCGGCCGATGGACTGGTCCCCGGCGTGGTGCCCGGCGTGTCGGGTCCGGTGGCATTGGTCGGACTGGTGCCGTTCGTTGGACTGGTGGTCGGCCCCGTGGTCGGCGCGGTGGACCCCGTCTCCTCACCGGTCGTCGGCGCGGTGGTCGGCGGAGCCGTTGTCACCGGAGTACCGCTCGTTGTGGGAGCCGGCGCCTGCCCTCCTTGCTGGCACAGCATGGACCCGGCCGGGACGCTCGGGTTGGTGGAACATGGGGGCATCCCGCAAGGCGGGCTACCGCCGTTCCAAGCCGAGATCAGCATGCTTCGGCTGTTGCCGAAGTTGTAGTACCGGCCCGACGGACCGACGATGGCCAGGGGCGGCCCGATGTGAGCATCCAGCTGGCCACAAGGCACCACCGACGTTGGCGGAAGTGTCAGCGTCAGCGAGTAAGGCGCTGCACATGCCGGCCCTTCAGGCCCGCAATACGAGAACGAGTGCAGGTACTGATCGTCAGCGGGATTGAATGACGCTTCCTTGGCGATCTTGTAGGACAGGCCGATGCCGAGTGATTCACATCCCGGGGCAAAACCCGTCCATGTCATGGTAATCGGCGAGCCGGCGGAGATATTCAGTTCACGAAGGTCACTCGCAGTCTGGCCGTTTGCCGTGAACCCGACGCCGGTAAGCACTGCGGCACCATCGGCCGCGCACGAGGCCGGTTGCGGTGGCGGGTAGTTGGCGAAGTCGGTAATTGGGGCTGGTGTTGCCGAGCCCACCGCGGGCCAAACTCCAGCAAGCACCAAGGACATCCCGCACGTCATCACCAACGCGGCCAGAATCCGCTGTGGCCGCCCCGATCCAGCAAATCGCACCTCGTAGACCTCCCAATTTGGGTTTTAGGACACAGAGACCTCCGCCCAGAAGCCCCGTCCACCAGTTCCGGAGGCTAGCGTTCGACGCGGGACCAAAAGCAACGATGTCGACACAAACCGGCCTGCCTGACATGTTCCCGGGTGGTATTACCCATACCTCCACGTGGAGAACCTAGCCGCGCGCGCCGCGTGGCGCGCGCTCAAATACCGGAGAATTTGGCCTCGGTATGCCCAGGTGAGCGACGTGCAGCCACCAACCGCATCACCAAATTGCCTGGTCAAACTGTCGCACGTCTGATTTTAAAATGGGCGCCGACTGCGCAGCACGGCGCCCGCTAGACCGATGGCGAAGACGCCGGCCAAACTGAGTGTCACCGGAAGTGACAACGGCTGGTCGCCGGTCGGTCGGGTGGGCTCGGACGTCGTCGGTGAGGCCTCGTCGACGTTGGCGACGCCGAAGGTCACATTGACCGTGACCAGCTTGTCCACCCCACTCTTAGGCCGAATCCGCAACCATTGGCCGGTCGCCAGCACGGAACCATCGACCATCAGGGAGACGTCGCTGCGGTGGGTGTCGAGGTCTACCCCGGCGTCCTCGGTGCGCACCATGCAGGACTGGTCAGCCGCCGGCAGGATGACAGGTTCGGAGGCCACGCGGAAGCCCGGCACCTGACCGACGGGCACGATCACGTCCCGGGTCAGGTGCTCACCGCAATCGAGTTGCACCTTGACCGGACGAATCCACGGCGACCGTGCTGCTCCCGGCCGGCTCGATGAGGACCCTCTGGTCACCCCGCCTACCTCGACCAGCAGCGACATGGTCGTCGGCGCCAGCTTGAGCGGGCCGGGAGGGGGAACTGGCAAGGCGGGGGCCTGGGGGGCGGCCGCGGCCGCGGCGGCGGCCGGTGTCGCGGCAGCCGGGGCGGCCGGGGCGGCCGGGACAACCGCCGACACTACCGGCGCACCAAGAGCCTGCTGGTTGGCGGGCCCAGCCGCCTGGGTGGCTGCTGTGCTCGCCGGGCCACCTGGCGCGCCGGCGCTGGTAGACGGGGAGGGGGTCGTCGGCACGGTGGCTGGGGCTGGCGAGTTGGTCGGAGCGCCGCCGGTCGGGGTCGAGGGAGCGGGAGCTGGTGCCGTCGACCCCGGTGGCGGAGAGCCCTGTGACGAAGGCGGAGCGTCCGGTGGCGGCGATGCGACGGACGGAACTGAACCGGCGCCGACCGCAAAGGCCA
>JAXDQG010000474.1:0-4483 GCA_034667945.1 Acidimicrobiia bacterium
CTTCGGCCGCGTGTCTTGGGGTGGTGTGGCTCCCAGCTCTCGGGCCTTGGGTAGAAGGCTCGCATGAAGGAAGGGGCGTAGAAGGGGCGCCAGTCGTCTTCGGCCTGGCTGAGCCGGTCGGCGACGACGGCGAGCGCGGCGGGGTTGAAGCCCATCCCGCTGTGGGAGCCGTGGACCTCCACGTTCTCGTGACGCTCATCGCCGATGTCGAGGCAGGCTTGCCAGCGCACCACCCCGTCGGTGCGGCTGTAGATGGATGTCGAGGGAACGGGCAGCGGTCCCCGTTCGTGGTCGGCAAGACGGCGGAACTCGGGGTCGAAGCGGTGCTCGAGACGATCGGCGATGAACGACATACTGCTTCGGTCCTGGGGATGGATCTGCAATGGCGTGGCCAGCGTGATCACCTGGCGAACCATCTCGGGATGGCGGCGAGCGAGGTGGCGGGCGTACTGGCCGCCGGCGCTCCACCCGACCAGGGTCACCTTGCGGCCGTGACGGTCATGGATCTTCGCCAAGCGCTCCTCGACGCGGGCCAACAACTTGGGTGTCGGCCCCGGGTTCTGACCGCCGTGCATGCCGTGCGCCCAGAACCCCCAGCTGCGGATGTAGAAGCGCAACGGCAGGGTTGAGGAGTCATCGCCTAGGAAGCCCGGCATGACGAACACCGGGTGGTGATCACCTCGCCCCAGCGAACGCAACAAGGGCGACGCGGCGACGAATGCGCCCCACTCGAACATCACACCCTGTTCGAGCATCTGCACCCAGAGCTCCGGCGCCCGCAAAGGTGCGGTCAGGGCTTCCATCGGCTCCGCCAACTTTGGCATCACGTGCCCCCCCTCGGTCCCACACCCCCGGTGCAGCACCCTCGTGGCGCCGACACATACCTGCCGTAGCCCTCAGGTGGCATTACCTCACCTCTAACGCGATGAAACTCCCAACGAAGAAACAGACGAGACGAAGGTTCAATTGTGGTGAAACGCAAACCGCCTCGCCGCACGAGATCGCGGGCGAGGCAGCTTCACGAGGGCACACGACTGTGTGCGCGGTGGGCCTACCGGCGCGAACGCCCGGCGTCGGCGTGGCCACGATGCCCGTCGTCGTCGTGGGAATGGCGCTGATCGTTCATGCGGTTCATTGCGTTCTGGGATTGATTGAGCATCTCCCCCCAGAATTTCCGCTGCAGCGCAAGAGCCTGCTGCTGAGCGTCGAACATGGCGTTCAGCGCCTGCCACGGATTGTAAACAGCGGCAGGAATGAACGCCCGGCTCGCGTGGATCCAAGCGGGAACCAACTGCTCGATGGCGTCTTGGCTGCGGTCAGTCGCCCGAGCGGTTTCTTCCTCGCTGTCGCGAAGGTCGGCGTTCTCACGACCGTTATTCTTCGTGCCGCGTTCGTTCCGTTCGCGATCGGTTACGTTCTCGGTTGCCTCTTGCGTGGGCATGAGTTTCTACCTAACTGGTTGCGGGCGGTAGCTCGACCGTAGCCGCTACTGCAACGAGAACCGCGGTAGGCGGACGGTGGCATCAGGCACGTTTAGCCATAGAGCTTATGCCCAAATCGGCGTCTTGTCAGGCGATGTCAAAGTGCCTCACAGGAATCCTGCGTCCGACCCGGGTTCGAGATCCGCCGCCGCGTAAAAGGACGGAATGACAACGACTGCCTTCAATCCAATGTTCTATGTCCCGGACCAGATCATGGCCCTGCAGAACAGTTTCTGGAACAAGACCTTGACCACCTTGGGGTGGGTTCCACGGGAAAGAACTATTCACCAGGACACCGACAACATTGGCTATTGGATAAACGCCTGACATCGTTGGTTTGAGACGAGGCCCCGGACCCCGGTCTCGTAAATAGCGCGTCGAGCGGTGTACGACCGCCATTGGCGCCCCGGCTAACTATTATCTCGTTTCAACTTTCTGGCCTGGTTGTGGGCCGGGAAACCCGAAACCCGGGCAGTTCTCCCCACCGTCGCACCACTCGTTCGGGTAGTGGACCGTCCCCGCGTGCTCACTGGGCTCGCTCGGATGCGTCTGGGCTTCCTCCGCTGCGGCCTCGTATTGCTGGAACAAGGGCTGGTTTGAGAGTGGGGCATGAGGCTTCGGCTTTGTCGGCCAGAGCATCTCGCACGGTGACCCTTCGCTTCCCACTTCATTTTCGGCGCAGATACGGCGGTCTTCATACTTGCGGTTCGCGGATAGGTTCCCGCGCTTTCAACGCCGCGTTCTCCTCGCGAAGCGCGTTACGGCCTCCGCTTGTGCGAGTGCCTGACCGAGCCGGTCGATGACGATCAGGACGCCGTTCATCGTGCATTGGAGAACACGCCGGGCGCGATCTCGACTCTGTTGACGTTGACTATTTGCCAGCCTTCGCACATCGACTCACCACAGTCGCAAGGAACCCCCTCCTGGCCCAGTTCGTGCAGCCGGTCTCGTTATCGAGAACGAGCGTGAGAGCGGTGGTAGCCCCGTTGATGGTGTCCGATCCACCTCTGGCGACACTGACGGCGTTGGTTCCACCACCGCCAAGCGGCGAACATCAACCTGAGTACTCGCCGCAGCGCCCGTGGGCAGAGTGGCCGTGAAGCCCGCCGTAGTGGGGTCGGCGAGCACCAGCTCCCAAGCCGCCGCCGTGTACCCGCCGGTGTTGGCAGCGGTGGTGGTGATGAGAGGACGCTTGGTCGCCTCCGCTGCCCGCGCGGTCGTGGCTTCCGTTGTGATCGCCGTGGCGTTCGCGCTTTCAGCCGCTCGCGCTGTTGTCGCCTCTGCTGTTATGGCAATGGCATTGGTTGTGTCGGCCGCAGCGCGTGTGGCCGCTTCGCTCGTTATTGCCGAGGCGGGCGTGCTTGCCTCAAGGCGCGGACAGTTGCTTGAGGACGATCCCCTCCACGGAAGGGAGATCCGTGCTGGAGCATGACCCGCACGGTCACGCAGCGCTGGTGTTCCGGCAGCTGGCAGAAATTCTCTCAGCCCCTGCGATGGTGGGGGAGAGGGCTCAATGACAGACCGAGCGGAGCGTCTGCGTGCCCGGCTTTCAACGGAGAGGCCTCGATCGTCGATCCCGGCTAATGTGCTGACCCATCTGGCTGATTGGTCGTAGAGATTTGAACTCCCGACCTCTTGACGCGCAGTCATTTTGGCAAGGTGTCGGAGACCACCCGTCTTCTGCAGGTTCCCAGTTCACGTTACTGAAGCCGTGCGCCGCTGCGCGCCGGAGGGATCTCGAGGCTGCCCCACTGGTGGAGAGGCGCCTGCGAACGAGTCGGTACGGGCCAGTTCTGGCTCTGGCACATCCAGCGCTCGGCCCGCCAAAACCGGCGGCAGTCTCTCGAGAGGCGGACATCGCCTTGGTCAAGCGGTACCGCTGCTGCCCTTGTTGTATGAGGCCTTCGAACGCTGGTGACGACACTTTGCGGGGCATGACGTCGAGGAGGAGAGGTCATGAGCGGCGTGTTGGAGGGCATCCTGGTGGTGGAGGTGGCGCAGGGGTGGGCGGGTCCGGCGACCACGATGTACCTGGCCGACCAGGGCGCTGACGTCATCAAGGTCGAGCCGCCGGGCGGCGACCTGGCCCGCGGCTGGTACCCCAGCCCGCAGCTGCGGGGAACCAGCCGGTCGTTCCTTGCCGTCAACCGTGGGAAGCGTTCGATCGTCCTCGATCTCGCGACGGCCGAGGGCAGGGAGATCGCCCAGGAGCTCGCCAGCCGGGCGGACGTCGTCGTCGTCAACCTGGACCCTGAGCGCGCCGGGCGCCTGGGCGTGGACTACGACGTGCTGTCCGAGCTCAACCCCCGGCTCGTCTATGCGGCGGTCTCCGGGTACGGCGGCCGAGGGCCGTACGCCGGGCGGCCCGCCTACGACCAGATCATCCAAGGGCTGTGCGGGGCGATGGATCGCCATCTTGGGGACGGGACGCCCCTGCGGGCGGGGGTGTGGGTGGCGGACACGTCCGCACCGATGCTCCTCGCGTACGGCATCGCGCTGGCGCTGCTCGGGCGGGAGCGGACCGGGCGCGGCCAGCAGGTCGACACCTCGCTGTTGGAGGCGGCCGTCGCCCTCCAAGTGGTCGACTTGGTGCGGGTGGAAGCGGACCCGGTACTTCCCGAGGTCAGCCTCTACGCCTCCGGCCTCTACCGCTGCCGCGACGGCGAGTACATCAACGTGGCGGCGTTCACCGAGCGGCAGGTAGTGGCGCTGTGCACCGCCCTCGACCTCGTCGGCGCCCTGACCGACCCGAGTTTCCTCAGCGACGACCGCGACCTGACCCTCTTTCAGCGACGATGGCGAGCGGAGATGGTGGCGGCGTTCGCGACCAAACCGGCAGCGGAGTGGCAGCGCATCCTGATGGGCAACGACGTGCCCTGCGGGCCTGTTCTCTCCCGGGACGAGGTGTTTCGGGAGCCGCAGATGGTCGAGAACGAGATCATCGTGGAGATGGACCATCCCGCGGCCGGCCCGATCAAGGTCATGGGTATCCCGGTCCACCT
>JAXDQG010000475.1:0-2949 GCA_034667945.1 Acidimicrobiia bacterium
AATCGCGGACAACTCGCCTCGGCACAGTTCGAGAAGGCCCGACAACTCGGCACCGCGCTGGACCAGACAGTCAAGGACCCGACGCAGATGCAGGCCTACTTCGAGCAGGAAGAGGCCACTGCTGCCACGAGCAAGACGCCCACGCTCAACAAGGTCGGGGGCTGGCGTCCGGTGCTGCTCGCCAACCCGGCACGCGGCGACGCGCAAGCCACGGTCGACGCGTTCCTGATCGGCAGCAAGGAATTCGCCAGCAACCAGGAGTACTTGCCCCTTGGCGCCTTCGATATCGGCGGCAAGGACAAGAGGCCGGTCACGGATGTGTGCCCGACCCACAACCCGTTCCGCATCGTGACGACCCAGACCTGTTGGCGTCGGGCGGGCGACAAGCTCCATTCGATCTTCGTGCAGCCCAAGCACCCGGCCCATTACGCCGCCGTGTTGGTTCAGCCCGCTGATCCCCGCACGCTGGTCAGCCGGCCCGGCCAGGCGCCACCGACGAAGGTGCCCGATCCCAACCAGCCGGTGATCACCGTCATCCTCGAGCGGGACCTCGGCTCGGTGCGTCTGCCGCCGGCGATGATCGCTCTCGGCTCGCTGGTGCTCTTCGTCAGCTCGGTGGCGGCACTCCACCGCCGCGACAAGGAGGTCGCCCGCAATCGGTCACTGGTTCCGGCGACGGCAAGGGGCTAGACGTGGGCCAGTACCTCCCGATCTTCGCGCTGTTGGTGCTGGCTGTCCTGTTCTGTCTGCTCAGCTTCATGGCGTCCCGGCTGCTGGCTCCTCGCCGGGTGACGCTCCCCAAGCTGGCCCCCTACGAGTCGGGCATCATCCCCGGTCGCGAGCCGCCGAGACGATTCTCGGTGCGCTTCTACCTGATCGCGATGATCTTCATCGTCTTCGACATCGAGATCATCTTCCTCTACCCGTGGACCATGGCCCACAAGGCGCTGGGCATCTTCGGCCTGGTGGCCATCATCGTCTTTGCTGCATCGGTGTTCGAGTCATTCATGTACCTCCTCGCCAAGGGCACCTTCGAGTGGGGCCCGCTGCGGCGATCACCCCGTGCCGCGGCCATGGTCAGCCCCGAGCGCACGGCGTCTACAACCGTCCGTCGCGTGGGTACGGAAGGCCGATACACCGAGGGCGAGCGCAGCATCCTTGCGGGTTTCGAAAGTGACGCCGCAGCGCAGCAAGCCGGGTCGTCGCCCGCTGGGGCATCACCGGTTCCCGGCCATTCGGGGGTGCACTAACTGATGGCAGAGCTCGAACGTGGTGGCATGTCGTCGACCTTCGAGGGTCTGCACGACAGCGTTCTCGTGGCCAAGCTCGACGATCTCATCCAGCCGTTGGTCGGCTGGGCCCGGGCCCGCAGCCTGTGGCCGGCGACGTTCGGGCTGGCCTGCTGCGCCATCGAGATGATGGCCGCCGGCGGAGCTCACTACGACCTGGGTCGCTTCGGGATGGAGGTCTTCCGGGCCTCGCCCCGCCAAGCCGATCTGATGATCGTGGCCGGCAGGGTCTCACAGAAGATGGCGCCGGTGCTCCGCCAGATCCACGACCAGATGATGGAGCCCAAGTGGGTGCTGTCGATGGGCGTGTGCGCCAGCACGGGCGGCATGTTCAACAACTACGCCATCGTGCAGGGCGTTGATCAGATCGTCCCGGTCGACGTCTATGCACCGGGTTGCCCGCCGGGTCCGGAGACGTTGCTGCAGGCCATTGTCACCCTCCACAAGATGATTCAGTCGGGTGAGGCGCTCGAGCGCCGGCGGGTCACCGGGCGGGGGGCCGAGGTCCACATCGAGCAGCGCGACGGCCAGCCGGCTCCTGTCGATGTCGCCGTCGGGAGTCGTAAGTGACGCCGGAGGAAGCTTCGGAACACTACGGAGTGCCCACCAGCCAGTCTCGTGGCCAGCTGGTCCTGCACCCGGACCGCGGCCGCTACCTCGCGCTGGCCGGCGAGCTCAAGGCCGACGGCTACATCATGTGCGTGGACGTCACGGCGACCGACTACCTGCTGCACGAGGCACCCCGTCACCTGCCGGAAGGGGTCTCGCCCGAGCGCTTCGAGGTCGTGGCCAGCTTCCTGCGCCATACTGATGCCGAACGCATCCGCCTGCGGGTGCAGGTGCCCGCCAACGACCCAAGCTGCCCGTCGCTCTGGTCGCTGCACGCCGGGACGGAGGCGCTCGAGCGCGAGGTGTTCGACATGTTCGGCATCACCTTCGACGAGCACCCCGATATGACGCGCATCCTCATGCCCGAAACGTGGCAGGGCAACCCGCTGCGCAAGGATTACCCCATGGGCCGCATCCCGGTGCAGTTCAAGGGCGCTCCTTCCTCACGCTGACCGATCTCCGGGGCGGCACATGGCAGTCACACAAAATGAGCAGATCGATTACGCGGCTCGCCTGCGCAGTGGCCGAGGCGTGCTGCGCATGTCCGAGGTTGAGGCGGCCGAGCGGGGCCAGCAGCTCGCGGACGAGAACGACGAGACCATGCTCATCAACATGGGGCCGCAGCACCCCTCCACCCATGGGGTGCTGCGGTTGATGCTCGAGCTGCTCGGCGAGAAGGTCGTCCGGTCGAAACCGATCGTGGGCTACCTCCACACCGGCATGGAGAAGACCGGCGAGGGTCTCACCTATCTGCAGGGGCCCACGAACGTCACCCGCATGGACTACGCCAGCCCGCTGTTCAACGAGCTGGTGTTCAGCCTCGCCACCGAGGCGCTCGTCGGCGTGGAGGTCCCGCCTCGGGCGACCTGGATCCGGATGCTCATGACCGAGCTGAACCGGATCTCGAGCCACCTGCTCTTCCTCGCCACCAACGGCATGGACATCGGTGCCGTCGGGATGATGATCTACGGCTGGCGCGAGCGCGACGACATGCTCGAGCTGTTCCAGAAGATCACCGGACTGCGGATGAACCACAACTACATCCGCGTCG
>JAXDQG010000476.1:0-2847 GCA_034667945.1 Acidimicrobiia bacterium
CGTCGGCGGTGGCTTCCCGCCACTGGCACTGGCGACGACCGCACTCGGGCGATCTTCGCGCTGGCGGCCGTCACCGGGGTGGTGACCGGCTTGGGAGTGGCCGGCTTCGAGTGGCTCACGCGGGAGCAACTGCTCGACCGGCTGCGTCATCAGTCCGCCGCCGTGCAGATCGTCGCCCCGCTGATCGGCTTGGTGCTGGCGGCGCTGGTGCTGCAGACCATCGGCCGTCGCCTCGCCCGGGGAACGAGCCTGACGCCGTCCACGGCAGACGAGTACGTGAAGAACTTCCACGACCAGGGAGAGCGGCTGGCTCTGCGTCCGGTGCCGAGCCGGCTCCTGGCCAGCGTCGCCACCCTCGGCCTCGGCGGGGCGATGGGATTCGAAGGCCCGGCGATCTACTTGGGTGCGTCGGTCGGGTCCGCTCTACAGCGGGCGTTCAGCCGGTGGTTCTCCCGAGCTGATGCCAAGCTCCTTCTGGCCTGCGGAGCCGCGGCCGGTGTCTCGGCCATCTTCAAAGCCCCGGCCACGGGCCTCGTCTTCGCCCTAGAAGTCCCCTTCCAGGACGACATCGCCCGGCGGATGTTGCTGCCAGCGGGCATCGCCTCGGCCACCAGCTACCTCGCCTTCGTGGCGTTCGCCGGCACCGCGCCCTTCTTCGCCGTCTCCGGAGCGCCGCCGTTCGACCTGCGAGATCTCGGCGGTTCCGTCGTGCTGGGCCTGCTGTGCGGCGTGGGTGCCCGACTGTTCACCGGGGCGCTCATCCGAGCCAAGCATCTGGCCGCCGAGTTCCCGCCGTTGGTGCGGGCCCTGTCGGCCGGCGCCGGGCTGACCCTGCTGGCGGCGCTGTCCTTCCTGCTGTTCGGTGATGGCCTCACCGTCGGTGCCGGTTACGACAACCTGGCTTGGGCCGTCGACCCGCGCCACGGCGTCGGCCTCGTTCTGCTGCTGCTGGTGATGCGCGCTCTCGCCACGGTGCTGACCGTTGCCGGGGGAGGAGTGGGCGGGTTGTTCATCCCACTGGTGGTCGAAGGCGCCCTCATGGGTGACGTCGTTGGGGGGTTGTTCCGGGCCAGCTCGGCCGGCTCCAGCAACTTCTTTCCGCTGGTGGGTGTCTCGGCCTTCCTTGGCGCCGGCTATCGGGTGCCGCTGGCCGCGGTGGTGTTCGCCGCCGAAGCCACCGGGCGTCCCGGCTTCATCGTTCCGGGCCTCATGGCATCGGTGGTGGCGCAGCTCTGCATGGGCGGACGCTCCGCGTCGCCGTACCAGCGGGCTCGGCGAGCGGGCCACCTCGAGCGTCGCCTGGATCTACCGCTGGCAGCGGCGCTGCGGACCGAGGTGGCCACGGTGCCCTCGGACGCCACGCTGGCCGAGTTCTTCTCCCAGCATCTGCTGGGCAATCGGCAGCAGGCGGTTCCCGTGGTGGACGGTGATCGATACCAGGGGATCATGAGCTTGGCGGAGCTGCGGGACACGCCGCAGTCGCGTTGGCACGACGTGACGGTGGCCGAGGCCATGCGGACCGATGTGCCGACGGCGGCGCCCCAGGCCGCGTTGCGGGACGCGGTCGCGGCCATGGAACATGCCGACGTGGACGTGCTTCCCGTGACCGAAGGGCGGTCCTTCGTCGGCGTGGTGACGACCAGCGAGATCGTCAGGCTGGACGAGATCCTCGATCGAGTGGACGGGCCGCGGTGATGCACGCGGGCGGCGTGTCTGGGCGGGTCATGACGGTCGACGGCCGGCATACAGCTCGACCGGCGCCGCCCACGTGCGGGGCACCACGCTGACTTCGGCGAAGCCGGCGCCCGCCATGGCGGCGGTGAGTTCCTCTGCACGCCACGGGTGACCACCTGAGCGGACGGTTCTCAGGTCTATGAGCAGCTGCGACAGTCGGTCGCCTGGCCCGGCGAAGGTGCCGGGCAGGACCCAGCCGCCCGGTCGGAGGGCGCGAAGAGAGGCGGCCAGGGCCAGCTGCACGACGTCGAGCGGCAGAAAGGGCAGCGGGAGCCAGATGACGTCGTAGTTGGCGTCAGCGTCGAGCGTGACGACGTCTTGGAGCCGAAGCTGCACCCGTTCGGCCAGACCCTCGCGGGTGACGTTCCGACGTGCCAGCTCGAGCGCCGGCTCGAACACGTCGATGCCGATCACCTGGAGCGAGGGGTAGGCGCGCGCCAGGGCCATCGCCAGCCAGCCGGTTCCCGTCCCGACGTCGAGGAAGGTGCCCCCGGGAGCGTCGAGGCGTTGCGACAGGCAGTCGAGGTGTCCTTCCGCGGCCTGCACTGCCTGCACAATGGCCCCGGACAGCCGACCGATGCCCTGCAGGAGGACCTCGTCGACCTGGTGCCACGATCCACTGCGGCCCGGGTTCGCAACGAGCTCCGTCGCCTGTTGGAGAAAGGCCCGGGTCATACCGACAACGGGCGCACTCGCTCGCCCCTCTAGGACGCTGCCCTCTCCGAGCAGCTCCTCGGCGACCTCGCCCAGGATCGACCGGATGCGGGGGTCGCTCTCGAGTGGCTCCGACTCCAGTCGGATGTGCGCGGCCAGCGCGGCAAGTGCCTCCAGGGAGGTGCTGAGGCGGACTGCCGTGGCCATGAGTGCGTCTTGCGCCATGTCTCTCCTGCGAGCGGTGGACGGTCGCCGGGAGAGTAGACGACCGGGAGGCTGGGCAAATTGTGAGTAGGCCGCTCCCCGTCCCGGCAGGCACGA
Source organism: Acidimicrobiia bacterium (assembly GCA_034667945.1). Classification (GTDB taxonomy): domain Bacteria; phylum Actinomycetota; class Acidimicrobiia; order Acidimicrobiales; family CAIXPF01; genus JAXDQG01. The sequence goes on from JAXDQG010000476.1 coordinate 2,710, forward strand.
AGCACGGGCTGCGCCTCAACCGGCCGTGAAGCGGAACAGGTACTTGTCCTGGTGGTAGTAGCTCAGCATCGTCGCCAGATCGGGTACCGCCGGACCGGTCACCGGCACGAAGCGGATGTCCAACCTCGACACCGCCAC
>JAXDQG010000477.1:0-5234 GCA_034667945.1 Acidimicrobiia bacterium
GAGCCGGGCGCCTGCGCGTTCTGGCGCTGCCCCCTGCGGGCGCCGATGCGCTGCTGGGCAGCGCTCCCCGCCCGTCGCCGCAGGTCACGGACGGAATGTCAGATCTCGCGTTCGTCGGCGGCGGCACCGACCGCGCTAGTAATTGGGCCACGCCCGCCCGGCTGCGATGACCGACTCTCTAGTAAGCATTTGGTCATCAGCGCAGGGACGAAGGCTCGTTGATGACACAACATGACACCGAAGCAGGAGCACCGTCGAAGCCGAGCCCGTTCGTGCTGCCGTCGCGATTGGTTCTGGCGCTGGAGTCGCGAGCATTCGCCGAGCTGTCGGCGTTCCTCGTGTACGCGCCGTTGTTGGGACTTGGTCACCGGGGTGCCGGTCACCCGGCGCTCGTACTGCCGGGCTTCGGCACCTCCGACCGGACCACCGCCCCGCTGCGGGCGGCGTTGCGGCGGGTGGGCTACCAGGCACACGGCTGGCGCCTAGGGTCGAACCGAGGCAGCAACTCCGAAACTGTCGAGCGCACGTCTGACCATCTCCACATGCTGTATCACCGGAGTGGACAGCAGGTGAGCATCATCGGCCACAGCGCTGGCGGCATGTTGGGGCGAGCGCTAGCCCGGCGTGCGCCAGACGTCGTGCGCCAGGTGATCACCGTGGGCAGCCCCTTCCGCTTCCGGCAGGGAGACCGGAGCAACATGAGCGCCATCGCGGAGTTGATCCGCGATCCCAATGCGCGTCCACTGTCGCAGCGGCCTCGCGAAGAGGACCTTCCGCCGCTACCGGTACCGACCACCGCCATCTACTCGCGCACCGACGGCATCGTCGACTGGCGCAGTTGCATTGAAGCCCCCGGCGATCGGCGGGAGAACGTGGAAGTGCACAGCAGCCACGCCGGGCTGGTGCATCATCCGGCCGTCCTACTCGTGATCCTTGATCGGCTCGCGCAGCCGGCCGGTCGGTGGGCGCCGTTCCAGGCTCCGGCGGCGCTATGGCGGTCCTTCCCGAAACCGGGTACATGGCCGCCGCCGGACCTGCCAACCCCCGATCGCTGATGCCAGCGCACGGGCGCCGCGCTGCAATCTCCGCTCACCGCCAGCTACGAGGTCGACGGTCGGATGGTCGCCGTCCTCAGAGTCTGGCTTTTAGGCGAGGCCCGTGGCTCGCCTGACGCCTATTGAGCCGTAGCTGACCGCCACTCGGACGGACCACGGACTCGGACGGACCACAGACGTACCAACGGAGCCGCTGACCTACGAAGGCGCAGGTCAGCGGCCCAGATGTCAGATGTCGAAGTACAGGTGGAACTCGTAGGGGTGCGGACGGAGGCGGATGGCGTCGATCTCGTTGATCCGCTTGAACTCGATCCACGTCTCGATCAGGTCGGGCGTGAACACGCCACCGGCCAGCAAGAAGTCGTGATCGGCCTCGAGCGCATCCAGCGCCTCGGGCAACGAGCCCGGCACCTGCGGCACCTTCGCCAGCTCCTCGGGCGGCAGGTCGTAGAGGTCCTTGTCCACCGGCGCCGGCGGCTCGATGCGGTTCTGCACACCGTCGAGCCCGGCCATCATCTGGGCGGCGAACGCCAGATACGGGTTGCATGACGGGTCGGGGCACCGGAACTCGAGCCGCTTGGCCTTCGGCGACTTGGAATACAGCGGAATGCGAACCGCCGCGGAGCGGTTCCGCTGCGAGTACACCAGGTTCACTGGAGCCTCGTATCCCGGCACCAACCGCTTGTAGGAGTTGGTCGTCGGCGCTGCGAACGCCAACACCGCGGGTGCATGGCGCAGCAGACCGCCGATGTACCACCGCGCCATATCGGAGAGCCCGGCGTACTTGTCGCCGTCGTAGAAGAGCGGCTCGCCGCCCTTCCACAGCGATTGGTGCGTGTGCATGCCAGACCCGTTGTCCTGGAACAACGGCTTGGGCATGAACGTCACCGTCTTACCGCCCTGCCAGGCCACGTTCTTGACGATGTACTTGTAGAGCATCAGCTTGTCGGCCACCCGCAGCAGGGTGTCGAACCGCATGTCGATCTCGGCCTGGCCGCCGGTGGCCACCTCGTGGTGGTGGATCTCGATCTCGACGCCGGCGCCCTCCAGCGCACTCACCATCTCGGATCGCAGGTCCTGGAAGTGGTCGGCCGGCGGAACCGGGAAGTACCCCTCCTTCACCCGGGGCTTGTAGCCGCGGTTGAGCGAGCCGTCGAGGTTCTCGCGATTGACCGCGTTCCACGAGGCCGCATCGGAGTTCACCTCGTAGAACGCCGAGTTCATCGTTTGGCCGTAATGAGCCGAATCGAAGATGAAGAACTCTGCCTCGGGGCCGAAGAACGCCGTATCGGCCAAGCCGGTGGACACCAGGTACGCCTCGGCCTTGCGGGCGATGTTCCGTGGATCTCGGCTGTATGCCTCGCCGGTGAGCGGGTCGTGCACGAAGCAGTTGAGGTTGAGCGTCTTGCGGGTACGGAAGGGATCGATCACCGCCGTATCGGGGTCAGGAAGCAGGAGCATGTCGGACTCCTGGATCTCCTGGAACCCCCGGATCGAGCTTCCGTCGAAGCCGAACCCCTCCGTGAAGACGTCTTCCGTCAACTGGTGAATGGGGGCCGAGAAGTGTTGCATCAGGCCGGGCAGGTCGCAGAAGCGCAGGTCGACAAACTCGATCCCTTGCTCCTTGGCGTAGGCAATGACCTCTGCCGGCGTCCGTTTCTCCACTGCTTCACCTTCCATTTCGTGCACCATCGGTCACGGGAATGACCTGGGGGCGGGCGAACCAAGGGGGCAGGTTAGGCCCCGCGGCGGCCAACCGTCCCAGCGGACCGTTTCTCGACTGTTGCTCGAATGTGAACGCTGCATTAACCGGATAGCCGATAGTGCGAGCAACCGGCCGGGTGCGCCACGATCGACGCATGCAACGCCAACAGGAGTATGTGCTTCGCACTGTGGAGGAGCGCGGCGTCCGGCTCGTCCGCCTGTGGTTCACTGACGTCGTCGGGCAGTTGAAGTCCTTCGCAATCACTCCCGCCGAGCTCGAGAACGCCTTCGCCGAAGGCATGCATTTCGACGGGAGCTCCATCGACGGCTTCTCCCGCGTGCAGGAATCGGACGTCCTCGCTCGGCCCGACCCGAACACCTTCGAGCTCCTGCCCTGGACGGTCAGCGAGAACGGCGAGAACTCGGCTCGGATGTTCTGCGACATCGAGACCCATGACGGCACACCTTTCGCCGGCGATCCGCGCTATGTCCTCCGCCGCAACGTCGAGCGAGCGCTCGACGCCGGGTTCACGTTCATGGTCGCTCCCGAGATGGAGTTCTTCTATTTCCGCGACGGCGATCCTTCTCATGCGCCCCAGCCGCTCGACCAGGGCGGTTATTTCGACCTCACCATGGCGGATGTCACCTCCGACCTCCGGCGCCGCACGATCTCGATGCTCGAGGCCTTGGGAATTCCCGTGGAGTACTCCTTCCACGAGGACTCCCCGTCTCAGCATGAGATCGACCTCCGTTACACCAATGCCCTCGAAATGGCTGACAACGTCATGACGTTCAGGCTGCTGGTGCGCGAGATCGCCCTGGAAAGAGGGGTCTATGCCACCTTCATGCCCAAGCCCCTGCCCGGGGTGCAGGGCTCTGGCATGCACACCCATATGAGCCTGTTCCGGGGCGACGAGAACGTCTTCCACGATCCGGAATCCGGCGGACTTTCCGTGATCGGCCAGCAGTTCGTGGCAGGCTTGTTGCACCACGCGCGGGAATTCACCGCGGTGACGAACCAGCTCGTGAATTCGTACAAACGATTGCTGGTGGGCTCGGAGGCCCCGCCTTATGTCACCTGGGCCTACAACAATCGCTCGGCGCTGGTCCGTGTGCCCGTGACCAAGCGCAACAAGCCCTCGTCGACGCGCATCGAGTTCCGTGCACCGGACCCGGCCTGCAACCCCTATCTCGCCTTCTCCGTCATGTTGGCAGCTGGCCTGAAAGGCATCGAAGAGGGCTATGAGCTCGCCCCGGAAGCGGCTTCCAATCTCTACGAGCTGAGCCCGGCGGAATGCGCAAAGCTGGGCGTCGTGCCGTTGCCGGGCTCGCTGGCCGACGCACTCGAGGAGATGGAGCGTTCGGACCTGGTGTTGGAGACGCTGGGAGATCACATCTTCGAGTGGTTCCTCCGCAACAAGCGGGCGGAGTGGGATGCGTATCGGGCTCAGGTGACACCCTACGAGCTGGCCCGATACCTCCCGTCGTGGTGACGAGCTGATGCAACCACTCCTCGTCTTCCCTGACCCCTGCCCGGCGGAGCTCGCGCAGGCCTTGGACGCCTGCGGCTTCCCGTGGAGGCCGGTCGGGGCCGTTACCGCCATCGACGCCGATGAGCCCGACGACGGCTGGGCCGGCGCCGTCATCTGGGCGGACCGCCGCAGCGACGAAGCGTTCGCGCTGGCCGGCCACCTGCGCAAGCGGGAGTTCCCCCTCGAGCCGTTGCTGGTCGTCATCGGACCGGAGCAGCTGAAAGAGCTCGACCTGCGCTCGGATCTGCTGGACGACTTCATCCTCGCCCCGATCCGCCACTCGGAGCTGCGCGCCCGCATAGAGCACCAGTTCTGGCGCCTGGGACGGGGCACCCGGCCCGAGCTGGTCGAATACGGCGAACTGGTGCTGAACCTCGAGACCTACCAGGCGGCCATCGCCCGCAAGCCGCTCGACCTGACGTACATGGAGTACGAGCTGCTGAAGTTCCTGGCCCAGCATCCGGGCAAGGTCTTCACGCGAGAGGCGCTGCTCAATCGGGTCTGGGGCTACGAGTACTACGGCGGCGCCCGCACCGTCGACGTCCACATCCGGCGACTGCGGGCGAAGCTCGGTGAAGAGCACGCCGGCCTCATCCAGACGGTGCGATCCGTCGGCTATCGCTTCGGCCACTCCCGCTGGTCCGGCTGAAGTCGGGGCAACAGCAGAGGAACGGAAGGCCTCGGCCGTCAGCGCCCGTGGAACACCGGCGGACGCTTCTCCACGAAGGCCTTCGAGGCCTCGAGGTGGTCCTCCGTACGGCCACAGTGCAGGTGGTAGGTCACTTCTTGGTCCATGCACTCGACCAGGTCGCCGTCGACGGCCCGGTTGATGTTGTCCTTGATGTACCGGTACGCGATGGTCGGACCGGCGGCGAGCTGTGCCGCCAGTGCCCGCCAACCGTCCTCGAAGTCGTCCTTGGCGAAGACGCGGTTCACGATCCCC
>JAXDQG010000478.1:0-4692 GCA_034667945.1 Acidimicrobiia bacterium
CCCGCATCACCGCCACGACGTCTGCCCCAAATCTTGGGCACGCCCGTGACGGCGGGGCCGACTGGGACGACGCGGTCGCGCCCGAGCTGGCGCCACTCGAGCGGTGTGTCGCTATCGCCCCGCCTCCGGGCGTGAGGCATTTCGATCAGGCGGTTGCCGTCCTCGACCCGTCCGACGTGCCCTTCGCCAAGGGACCACTCGCCCGGGTGCGCGGCTATGCCCGCCCGCTGGAGGACCGGCCGATCGATGCCGCCTGGTTGACCATGATTCTGGATTGGTTCCCGCCATCTCCGTTCAGTCGATACGAGGCGCCCGTCGGTGGCGTGAGCGTCGATTTCGCCGCGCACGTGCACTCGACCCTGCCGCGTCTGCCGGACGGCCTGTGGCTCATCGCGGACTTCCAGGCCGACGTCAGCGGCGGCAGTCTCGCGCTGGAGCGGGGTCGCATCTTCGCTCCCCCCGCATGGTCGGGCACTTCACCTTCGCGCAGGGCGGGACGTCTGCTCGCGGAGTCCTTTCACACCCGCTGGACCCGCTGAAATCGCCTGAGCCATACGACCGATGCCGCCGCCGGGGCGGGTGGATCAGGGTGGCACGTCAAAGGGCAAAGGGCAACATTCCTACGAGCCGGTCGGCGCGGATACGAGGAAGATGGCGGTACGAGGAGTGCTCAACTACTCCGCCGGGGCCTTCCCAACGCGGTGGGACGCCGTGGATCGCAGGCAAGACCGGTCCCGATACACTTCGAGGTCCTACTATGTTTCACTCGGCGGAGTTATTCGATGACGTTTCAGGGTCCAATCGGAAGGGTGTTGTGCGAACACCTCAAGGCGACGCTTCGCGGATGAAGAAGCGCGTACCGCGGTTGCTCATGGTGACGACCGTTCCGGTTACGCTCACGGCCTTCTTGTTGCCCTACGCGGCATATCTTCGTCGTAAGGGCTGGGGCGTTGATGCTGCGACGGCTATCGACAGCTCGGACCTGAACGCACATTTCGACACGGTCTATGACATTCCGTGGAGCAGGTCGATTCGCAATCCACGTGGTTTGGCCGTCGCCACTCGTCAGATCCGCCGCGTCCTGACCGAGAACGACTACGACGTCGTACACGTGCACACGCCTATTGCATCATTCGTGACGCGAGCAGTGTGCGGAAGCCTTCCGGCGAAGCGTCGTCCGCGCATCGTGTACACGGCACATGGCTTCCATTTCCATCCGGACGGCCATAAGGCGACCAACAAGGCCTTCGAGATGGCCGAGAAGCTCGCCAGTCGTTGGTGCGACCGTCTTCTCGTCATAAACCAAACCGACTTCGATGCTGCTGTCCGCTTGAAATTGGCTCCCAGGGGGCAGGTCCTCCAGTTCCCCGGCATCGGCGTTGACCTCGACTGGTACCGACCCTCGGCCGAGTTGATGTGCGCTGCCCAAGAGCTTCGCAGCCAGTTGGGCATCAAGCAGGATGACGTCGTCTTCTCCGACATTGCCGAGATGACGCCCCGTAAGAACCACGAAACGGTGCTCCGGGCGTTCGCTCTCGCCAATGATGCTCGTTACCACCTCGTGCTCGCCGGCGATGGTGAGCTGCGCCAAGAGCTCGAAGCCGAAGTCGTTCGTATTGGCGTCGCTGATCGTGTCCATTTCCTCGGGAAGTTGCGCGATGTGAGGCCGCTCTTGCTGGCTTCGGCTGCCTCGATTCTGCCGTCTCGACGCGAGGGATTGCCGCGAGTCGTCCTCGAGTCGCTGGCGATGGGAATTCCGATGATCGGGTCCCGCATCAGGGGGATCACGGAGCTTATCGGTGACGATGGCGGGGCCATTGTCGATGCTGACGACGCGCAGGGGATGGCCGAAGCCATGCACCGGTTTGCGCGTACGGAGCTCGGTCCTGCGCTGCCACCAAGTGTTGCCGAGCGCATGCGCGACTATTCGATCGAGAACCTTCTCGAGCTGCACGAGAATCTCTACTGCGAGCTCATGAGCGGAGCGCTCCAGCGCAAATGATCCTGTGCCCTCTGGGGCAGGCGGGTTGAGGTCAAGTCGCCGATGAGGCGGGCTTGTTCAGGCCCGGCTCAGCGTCGTTCCCAGATGTCGAGCCGAAAGGCGTGGTCGCGATATCCGCCCAGCTTGCGGAGCGCGGGGTGGCGACGGATGCGTGCATGGACCTGGTCGCCCGACATGAAGATGTCGGGACTGAATCGGTGTCCGTGCGCGGCGACCAGATGCCCGCCGGGCGGGAGTGAGCCGACCGCTCGGTCGAGCAACTCGTGGAGGCGCGCGGGCGTGAGGAAGATGCAGACGTCGCCGAGAACGACCAGATCGAACTGCTCATCGGGATAGTCCTGCGGAAGGGTGTGTCGCTCTACGGCGGCATTCGGATGATCTCGGAGCCGTTGTCGAGCAAGCCCAACCGCCTCTGGTGAGAAATCCGCGCAGAGCAGGTGGTCAACGCGCTGCGCCAAGGTAACGCTGAACTTGCCGATTGAGCACCCAGGCTCATACGCCTTGCCGTAACGGGCGTTCGGGAGGGCGGCTGCCGTGAGCGCATATTTGCGATACTCGTACGCGCTGTGGGTGTAGTCCCAGGGATCGTCGCTTTTGGCATAGAGGCGTGCGAACCAACTTTCTGGTACGAAACCGTCACCCTCTTCGCGACGAAATTTGCGACGCGCCAAGTTCGCGGTGATCTGGCTTCGTGCTTTGGCCAACGCGCCGTCCGGGCCGAGCTCGACAACTCGCTGCAGCTGGCTCCGTAGGAGACGCTTCGGACCGAGACGACTCGGGGCCGGAGAGTGAAGGACGGTATGGCGCACCTCATCACAATACGTGAGGTCATGGACGGCTCGCTTCTCCGACTCGAGCGAAAGGTCCGAGGGGCTACTACCGGAAACCGGTACTACCCGGGCGGTGTTGGTCACAAGCTGGGGGAGCGGCGGGCGCCCTCTCAGAGCAGAATCGGTCGTCCGAATGTCAGCCCAAATAGTGGCTGAGCGGCTGTTCCCTGCGCAGATCTCCGGCCCGTCTGTGTCTCCCCTCACGGGGGCCGTCTCGCAGATCGATCGTCTGGTCGCTCGCGTCGACAGCGCGGTTCTGTCGGTCGACGTGGTGCTGGAACCCCCGATTGACGACACCCCTTTGCACGAGCACATACGGGTCGAGGCCGTCAAGGAAGGCCTTCCGGAGAACAAGTAGGTAAGCCTCCTTCGCTCGTCGGACCTCCTCGAGGAGCTCATCGACTCGGGGCTCGGTCGGCACGGCGGATACCTCCCAATGGCAGTGAGCGTTCCGTCTGTGATTCCCACGCATAGTGGCTAACAAACGTCACCAAGTGGTGGTGAGGGGGGGTACTCGCTACGGCGGGCGACAGACGGATGCTTGGTTGTAGGCGACCTGTCGATCCGTCCCCGTAACCTTCCACCAGCGGCGCAAGCGCACATCAACGCAACTTCGACAGGGGGATCGGCGTGGCCGAGATCAGCAAGCGACCACCAGTCGACGACTGGATCTCCGACTTCGACCACTTCGACCCGGCCTTCGTCGCGGACCCCTACGCGATCTACGACGAAGTTCGCTCGCGCTGTCCGGTCGCCCGCACCAGCAGGTATGGCGGCATGGAGGTGCTGGTGCGCTGGGCGGAGGTGTCCGAGGCGGCCCACGACACCGAAACATTCAGCAGCCGGCGGGTCATCGTCAACGAGGTGCCCACCGACCAACGTGGTCTCCCGCTGCCGCCGATCAACAACGATCCTCCGATCCACACCACCAAGCGCCGGGCGATGCTGCCGTTCTTCAACCCGGTGGCCACGCAACGGTGGGAGGAGCCGATCCGGCAGATCTGTGCCCGCTTGCTCGACGCGCTGGACGGACGCACCGAATGCGACCTTGCCGTCGACTACGCCCAGTGCATCCCGAGCGAGTTGACCGCGCTCATGCTCGGCGTCCCGACCGCGGACGCCCCCATGTTCCGGACCTGGATGCATGACCTGCTCGAGGTGGGTCCCACGGACATCGAGGTGCTCCGCAAGACCACTCATGCCATGGTCGACTACCTGCGCGGGCTGGCCGAATCGCACCGGGTGAACGGGGGAGACGACCTGGTCAGCTTCCTGCTCCGCCAGGAGATGGACGGCCAACCCATCCCCGACGATGAGTTGGTCAACATGCTCTTCCTGCTGCTGATCGCAGGGGTTGACACGACCTGGTCGGGAATCGGCTCGTCCATGCTGCACCTCGCCACTCACCCCGAGGATCGGCGGCGACTGGTCAAGGACCCATCCTTGATCCCGACGGCCACCGAGGAGTTCCTGCGGGCCTATGCGCCCGTATTCATCGCCCGCGTCGCCACCCGCGATACCGAGATGGCCGGGTGTCCGATCGGCGCTGGCGACTGGGTCATGCTGGCGTTCAACGCCGCCAACCGAGACCCGGAAGTCTTCGAGCGGGCCGACGACATCGTCATCGATCGAGCGGTCAACCGCCACGCCGCTTTCGGGCTCGGCATTCACCGTTGCCTCGGCTCCAACCTGGCCCGGCTCGAGATGAACATCGCCATCGACGCGTGGCTGGCGCGATTCCCGGAGTTCACGCTCACCGATCCGGCCGCGGTCACGTTCTCGGCGGGCCAGGTTCGCGGCCCGCGCCGCATCCCCGTCCGCCTGGGGTGAGGCGTCACCGGCTTCGAGCCGGCATCTGGG
>JAXDQG010000479.1:0-4453 GCA_034667945.1 Acidimicrobiia bacterium
CCGTCCATGGCCGAGCTCGAGACCGAGGTCGAGCTGGCCAAGGACGCCGGGTTCATCGACAGCGACTCCATGGCTTCCGGATCGGTGGCTTCCGCATCGCTGACTTCCGAGTCGGTGACTTCCGGAGCGGTAGCTTCCGGCTCGGTCGACGAGCCCCCCGAGACGCAGCCGCGGACCGATGACGGCGTCGTGGCCGAGGCGGGCAGCCCGGTCGTCCACGCGCACATCATCCAGACGGAGGCCGGCCTCGACATCGCCGTCGGTGACGTCGCGGAACTGGGCGACCTCGACGACCTCGACGACCTCGACGATGAGGGAGACATTCTCGGAGGCAGCCACGGACTGGAGGCCCTGACGGAGGAAGTGGCGATGCCTTCGGAGACGGCCTTGGCGGCGGATCCCACCCCCCTGGTCGAGATGGACGCCGGTGCAAGGGCTGAATCCGCTGCGTCCGACGAGGACGAGGCCGCAGCCTCCGGTGAGGTAGCACCGCAACGTCGGGCAGGGTTCAGCACCAAGGTCGACGACGTTTTCACCCGCTTCAAGGAGCCGGAGGCCCCGGCGGGGCCGGGCCCTTCGGCGACCCCGGCAGACGAGGCAGCGGACGACATTTCCAAGCAATCAGAAGTCGCCAAGGAATCAGAGGTCGCCAAGGAATCAGAGGTAGCCGAGGAATCAACTGGCTCAACCAGTCGCCGTGCCCCCGCCGCCAAGACGACCCGTCGGTCGAAGGCCAGGGAGAACGGCAAGAGGTCGGCCCGGTCGGGCACGGCCACTGCCACCAAGGGGGCTGCCAAGCCGCCCGCAGGGCCAACGGAGGAAGAGGTCGCCGAGGTACCGGCCCTCGAGGCCCCCGCCGTCAAGCTTCCGGCGGCGGGAGCCGTCGCTGAGTCCACCCCCCCGACCGAGGCGGTGCCCCCGGCGCAGGCCCGTCAGCAGAACGGGTCGGTCCGCGACAACGGAGCAGCCCATGCCGCTGACGGCGTTCCTGAGCTGACCGATGAGGATATGCCGATGCCGACCACATCGGACCAGGTGGCGCTGCACACGCGCGACGCCGTGCTGGCCGGGACTGCCCGTGACCTCGCGCGGCAGCTGAAGCTGGGTCTTTCCGACGAGCAGAACGTCATCCTGGAGCGGGTACGCGCCGGCACGGTGCAGGCCGGCCCGGTTGCTGCCGAGCTGGCCGAGCCTTATCGCCTGCTGGCCCGACGCGAGCTCGTGCCCGCGCTCGAGGCCGGCTGGCGATCGGTGGCCGAGCGCAATCCCGCCATCGTCGGGGCCGTCGATCACAACCTGCTCGAACGGGTCGTCGACGAGGTCGTCACCGCCCTCACTACGCCGCTGCGCGACCGGCTCGAATCCGTGCTGCGCGATGTCGACGATCCAGCCGAGCGGGTTCGCAACCTCTATCGCGAGACCCGCAACCAGCGGGTCACGGGATTGGCCGAGCATGCGACGCTGGCCGCCTTCGCCGAAGGTCAGCTGGCCGCCTCCATGCACGGTTCGGAGCCACTCCCCATTCGCTGGGTGTTCGAAGACTGCTCGCCGGATTGCCTCGACAACTCCCTCGCGGGCCACCTGTCTCCGGGTGAGCCATTCCCTACCGGTCATCGACACCCGCCGGCTTTCGTTGGTTGTCGATGCCTTTTGGCGGTAGGTACAACGCTGAGTGAGGCCCGGGACCACATAGTGCCCCCAGCGGTCTAGGCTCCCTGCCCTATGCGTGCCCCCCGTGACGCGGCCCGAACACGCCGTCGTCGTCGACTTTCCCGGCGGGGACGGATCATTCTCGCAGTGGTCCTTGTCGCCCTGTTCGTCTTGTTTCTGTCCCTTCGGGGAATCGCCGTCTTCTACACCGACTATCTCTGGTTCGACGCTCTGCGTCTTCGTTCGGTTTGGTCCGGACTGCTGGCCGCAAAGGTGATGCTCGGCATCATCTTCACGGGCACCTTTTTCGCCCTCTTGTGGGTCAATCTCTTGGTGGCCGATCGCATCGCGCCCCGCTTCCGGCCTTCCGGTCCAGAGGAGGAACTGCTCGAGCGGTATTTCGAGATGGTCGGCCGCCGGACCGGACTCGTTCGGGTCGGTGTCTCGTTGCTGTTCGCCATCATTGCCGGGGCCGGCGTCTCACAACAGTGGAACAACTGGTTGCTGTTCACGCACCGGGTCGACTTCGGCCAGTCCGATCCGCTCTTCAACATCGACATCGGCTTCTACGTCTTCCAGCTGCCGTTCCTGAGCTTCCTGGTCAGCTGGTTGTTCGCCGCATTCGTGATCATCCTCATCATCACGACGGTGGCTCACTACCTCAACGGCGGCATCCGTCTGCAGACGCCCATGCAGCGGGTGACCCCGCAGGTGAAGGCCCATCTGTCCGTGTTGCTCGGGGTGCTGGCACTGATCAAGGCAGGCGGCTATTGGCTGCAGCGCTACGAGCTGACGGTCGCCCACCGCGGCTTCGTCAACGGCGCCGGCTACACGGACGTCAAAGCGCAGCTGCCTGCCATCATGCTCCTGCTGTTCATCTCACTGTTCAGCTGCGGGCTGTTCCTGTTCAACATCCGCCGTCGGGGCTGGGTGCTGCCGGTCCTGGCCGTCGGGCTCTGGGCCTTCGTGGCGGTAGTGGCCGGCTCGGCCTATCCGTGGTTCATCCAGCGCTTTCGCGTCCTGCCCGCCGAGTCGAGCAAAGAAGCGCCCTACATCGCCCGCAACATCGCCGCCACGCGCCAGGCCTATGGCCTCGACAAAGTTCAGACCAAGGACTTCAGGGCCACCGACGATCTGAAGTCCGAAGATCTCACGACGACCGCGTCGCGCGACACCCTCCGGAACCTTCGTCTGCTCGACCCCGAGATCGTGGTCGACACGTTCCAGAAGCGGCAGGCAGACCTCGGGTGGTTGCGTTTCCCGGACAAGCTCTCGGTCGACCGCTATCAGGTCGATGGGAAGCCGACTCAGGTCGTGATCGGAGCCCGACAGCTCAACTCGGCCAACCTCCCGCAAAAGTCTTGGGAGGCATCGCGACTCACGTATACCCACGGTTATGGGGTCGTAATAGCGCCGGCGAATGAGCTGCAAAATGCCGAGCCGGATTTCGTGGTGGGAGGGCTTCCTATCGTGGCCAGCCCGCGTATCGACGTGAGTCTTACGGATAGCGAGGCCCGGCTCTACTACACCGAGAACCAGAGCGGCTTCGCCATCGTCAACACCAGAAAGCAAGAGATCGGCTACCAGCAGGAAGCAACACCCTATACCGGCCAGTCCGGGGTGGGCATCAAGTCGTATCTGCGACGGGCCGCGTTCTCCTTGCGATTCCAGGACATCAACCCGCTGATAACCGGCTCGATCAGCGGCGAATCGCGGCTGCTATGGGTCCGGGACATCAGTGAACGGGTCCAGAAGGTGGCACCGTTCCTGGATCTGGACGCCAACCCGTACCCGGTAGTCGTCGGCGGGCGTGTCGTCTACGTGCTCGATGCGTACACGACGTCGAACCGATATCCCTATGCCGAGCAGGCGCCGTCCGCCGGTCTGCCGTCAAACAGCGGGTTGCGCCACGATTTCAACTACGTGCGGAACTCGGTCAAGGCCGTTGTCGACGCCTATAACGGCAGTGTCACCCTCTACCTCGTCAAAGGTCCGGACGGCCAGATCGATCCCATCGCCCGGTCATATCAAAAGGCCTTCCCCAAGCTCTTCAAGCCGCTCGACCAGATGCCGCAAGAGCTGCAGGGTCACCTGCGGCATCCGGACGATATGTACCGGGTGCAGACCACCGTGTGGAGTCGGTATCACGAGGACAAGCCTGATTCGTTCTATTCCGGCACGAATCAGTGGGTGGTGGCCCAGCGTCCGCCACGTGATGTGACTGCGGCGGCGGCCTCGGCTGCCCGTCCACCGGCCGGCGCGACGATCCCCGGTCAGCTGCCGCCCCAGACGGAGCGGGTTCCACCGCTGTACACGCTCATGACGCTGCCCGGTGAGGACAAGCTCGAATACGTCAGCTTGCGGACCTTCGTTCCGGTCTCGCAGGACAATGCCAAGCAAGAGCTGACCGGGTTCATGGCGGCCAAGCCAGATGGCTCGCTGGTGGTGTACAACACGCCACAGGACGTACCGGGTCCGTCGCTGGTGAGCTCGAGCATCCTGTCGAATCAGGAGATCAGCCGCGAGGTCACGTTGCTCGGCCAGCAGGGCTCACGAGTGGAGTTCGGCAATCTGCTGCCCGTGCCCATCACCAAGCCAGGCGATTCGCAGAATGGGCCGATTCCGGGGAGCCTGCTCTATGTGCTGCCCCTGTATGTGTCGGCCACCGGTGAGACGCAGGTGCCGAAGCTGACCGAGGTGGTCGTCAGCTACAAGCAGCAGATCGTGAAGGCTCCGACCGTGCAGGAGGCACTCGTCCAGATCCTTGCCGGCGCCAACGCCGGCACTGGGACACCAGCGCAGA
>JAXDQG010000480.1:0-2950 GCA_034667945.1 Acidimicrobiia bacterium
AAGCGGTCGAGCGCGTGAAGGACCGGTTCGCGGCCAAGCAGACCGTCTACTTCCAGGGGCCCCAGGCCAACTACGATCTGGCCGCCAATCTCGTGGCGTCCGGAGCGCTCAGCGGCCAGGACCTGGCCAGGCTCCCCGGAAGGCGGCGGTCATGAGCACGCAGTTCTGGGTTGGACCCGCCAACGAGCCGGACCGCATTCGCCTCGGCCCTGCGGCCGCCAGCGGCGCCGAGGGTGTGTTGTACCGGGGTTACGTCGATATGCCGGACGGGTCGGTACCGCTGGCGGTGAAGATGCTCCATCCCGGCCACCTGGGCCGGCTCGAGGAATGGACGGCGCGGTGGCGGGACCAGGTCCGGTTGCTCCGGCAGGTCGAGATCCCGGGCCTCGTCGCCGTCCGGGGTGGGTTCGTCGGCCCGCTGCCCCACGCGCCGGGCCAAGCCGACGAGTCGACAGCCACGCTGTACCTCGTCATGGAGTGGGTCGACGGCGTGTCCCTCGACCAGTGGGCCCGGTCGCTCGTAGACCCCGAACCGGAGCAGCTCCTCCTCGCGCTGGTGCCGGTCGCTGCCGCCCTCGATCTGCTCCACAGCGGCGCCGCCACCGGCGGGCAGCCGGTCGTCCACCGCGACGTGAAACCGGCCAACGTCCTCGTCCGCCCAGAGGGCGACACCGTGCTGGTCGACCTGGGCAGCGTGCGGGGACTGGCCGGCGGCCACGGCCGGGCCAGCCTGGTCGGAACCGCCGGCTACATCGCCCCTGAGGTCCTCGCCGACGGTCGATACGGTCCCGCCGCCGACCGCTACTCACTCGGCGCAGTGGTCTACTTCCTGCTGACGGGCGAGGAGCCGATGGCCCGGCCCGAGCCTGGAGAGCTCCGCCGGCGCCTTGTGGATGCACCCCTCGTGCACGGGCGAGCCGACCTAGCCGACCACATCGCCACCATGCTCGACAGCGATCCGGACCTGAGGCCCGAGTGCCTGGCCAACTGGGTGGCGCAGCTCCGTCGCAGCAGCCTGGTCGGCTTGTCGGGAGAGCTCCCGATCCCGCAGCGGGCGCCTGCCCGCAACCCGTCGGCGCCGCGCACCGTGGCCCCGAACCCGGCGACCCGCACCCGCCGGCGCCGGGCCGCCGGTGTCGTCGCCGCTGTCGCCGCCATCGCCCTGGCCATCGCCGCCTTCGCTGCCGCCCCCGACAGAGACGACCCGAACCTGGCGGCGGCGTCCGCTATGGCGGTTCATCAGCTTGCGCCCGCCACCATCACGGCGTCAGGAGTTGCAGATCCGGCGACGAACGCCTGCGGGCAACAGGTCTCCTATCAGGCAGAGAATGCATTTGACGGTGATCCGAGCACCGCCTGGCGTCCGCCCGAGTTCCAAGCAGTCGGCCATACTCTCCTTGTGGAATTTGCGTCCCAGGTCACGATAACCCGAGTGGGACTCATTCCGGGCTATGCGAAACGAGATCCATGTAGCGGGAAGGACTATTTTATTACGAATCGCCGAATTTTGGCGGTGGAATGGCGGTTTGATAATGGAGACGCAATACTCCAGAGCTTTCGCATTGACAATGCCGCGCTTCAGTTCATAGAATTCGCGCCGGTGCAAAGTCGCCACGCAACAGTAACGATTAAAGAGGTCACGACACACAATGGGCTCGACTTCGCTGCAGTGTCCGATCTGCAAATATTCGGGTCATGAGCAGTCGGCTGACAAGTCTGGTGCTCATTGTATTCATGTCAGGCGCGTGTAGCGACCACGAATCGAGTCCGCGCCTACAGTCAGTCCTCTCGTCAACAGCAGGAACGACAGCGGCATCGACCTCTTCGACGAGAGCGGCGGCGCGACCAGCCGAACTCGGAGGGTGTCTCGCGACTAGCACTGTAGATGCCTCTCGGCGCAGCTGCTCTCTGCGGGAGCGGACCGCGACACTTCCTTGGAATGCCAAAATCCTTGTGGTCGCGGACTCGGGCGAGAGCGAGAGCTATTACGCCACTTACGTCGATAGCAACAGGGACGGCCGATTTGACCCAGAAGACGCTGGGAGCTTTGCGCCTGGCTCGACGATCAAGGTCGCAGTTGCACTTGCAGCGATCGAGGCAAACCACGGCCGGGCTGGAATAGAGAAGGATCTCACCGCAGCCCTCGTCTTGAGCGATAATGACGCCGCAAACCGACTAATCGATGCTGCTGGCGGTCTAACCACCGTGTCCAGCACGTTCGAGGCGAAGGGCCTAAGTCCCCTTATTGTCGGCCGCTATTTTGGGTCTGAGCGAGGTCACGATAGGCGTTGTCAGGAGGTCAACCGCCCAGGGAACTGCGCGAGCGCCGCTGCCCTAGTCCGCAGCCTTCGTATGGTCCGCGAGCCGAGTGGCTTCGACATTACTCCGCAAGACCGGCTGTGGCTCAGCCAACAACTATCCAGTACTCCGAGAGAGCTTGGATTCTCAGAACCCGATGACCACTGCCGATACATACACAGGAGTGGTCTCCAGAAATGCGGTATCTCGCCATTCTCACCACAGGAGTATTCAGACGTCGCCTATTTTCCAGATCTCGGCCTTTACACATTCGTCGTTGTAACGCCCCCGTCTGGAGTGGGTGAGACCGAGGCGATAAAGATGATCACGGATCTTGCGACTCAGGCGTTGACAGCGTTCGGTCATTAGCCGGCGACTCGTCCCGCATGCCTCGGCCAAGGGGACTTGCCCGTACCCCAGGTGTCCCCTGCCGAGGGCGTTCGGCGGCCCAGCGGGTGGCGTTCATGGACGGCGGCCGCATCGTCGAGATCGCCACCCCCCAGCGCTTCTTCGACCATCCCGAAACCGACCGAGCGAAGGACTTCCTCTCGAAGATCCTGGCCCACTGACCTCTATGAGTACCCCAGCAGCTCAACCTTGAGGAGAAAAGCAATGCGTAGATTCCGACTCCTAGGGGCCACGCTGGTCGTTG
>JAXDQG010000481.1:0-14756 GCA_034667945.1 Acidimicrobiia bacterium
GCCACACCTGCCACACCATCACCCAGAAACACCCACCAACCCGAAAAATCGACCCACCCACCGACCTCGCCGTCATCACCCACCTCATCACCCGACTCCCACCCCACCCAACAACGCCGACCTCTTCACCTACCTCGGACTCACCTACGCCACATGAACCAGCCGATCTAGGGTCCGGGCATGTTCGAAGGGTTCGAGACGCGCCGGGTCGGCGGCACACACCTGGCTACGGCCGGCGACGGGCCGCCAGTCCTGCTCATCCACGGCTACCCCCAGACCCATGTCATGTGGCACCGGGTCGCTCCCGGCTTGGTGGCCGCTGGTCACACCGTGGTCTGTCCGGACCTCCGGGGCTATGGGGACAGCGACAAGCCGCTGGCCGACAAGGACCACGCCAACTACGCCAAGCGAGCCATGGCCGCCGAGCTGGTCGACGCCATGTCCAAGCTCGGCCACGACCGCTTCGGCGTGGCCGGCCACGACCGGGGGGGCCGGGTCGCCTACCGCCTCACGCTCGACCACCCAGATCGGGTCGAGCGCCTCGCCACCCTCGATATCGTTCCCACCATCGAGCAGTGGGAGTCGATCAAGGGCACCGCTGGCGTCGGCACCTTCCACTGGCACCTGCTGGCCCAGCCAGCACCGTTCCCCGAAACGCTGATCGAACCCAACGCCGAGTATTGGCTCCGAACCCTCTGCGGAAAATGGGCGGCGAACGCCGACGCGCTGGAAGAAGGCATGCCCCACTACGTGGCCGCCTTCACCAAAGACGGCATTCGAGGCAGCTGTGACGACTACCGGGCAGGCGCCCGCATAGACGTCGCCCACGACGCCCAAGACCGAGACGCCGGCCGGAAGATCAGCTGTCCCATGCTCGTGCTCTGGGGCGATCCCTCCGGCCGACGTCCTCCGCTGACCGACGTCTGGTCCCGATGGGCGAACGACATCCGAGGCGAAGCCCTACCGTGCGGACACTTCCTGCCCGAGGAGGCGCCAGACCGAACGCTCACAGCTCTGCGGGAGTTCTTCGCCCCGGGCGCCTCCTGATCAACCTGCGCCGACCAGCGGCAGAACCTCTTTGGTCAGCCGCTCCATCGAGCGCATGACCATCTCATGCGGCTCACCCGGGTGCTGCAAGCGCAAGACCAGGTTGTCCACCCCCAGCTCATCGCGATAACGACGGATCTCCCGGGCGCAGTGCTCGACAGATCCGATGATGAACCGATCCTTGGCGAACGCTCCCGACGTGATGTACGGATCATCGGGGTCAGCGATCTGCCGTCGACGACCATCCGCCATCCGCTCCACCAGTGACACGGCCGGCGGCGCATACACGTGCTGGTACGTGTGCAGCAGATGGGGCTTCACCTCTTCCCACGCCTGCTCGTCGGTGTCCGATACGTAGAACTCCCGGATCAGCGCCGTGGGCCACTCGTCAGGATTCCGACCGGCCTCGACAAGCGCATCCCGATAGTCCGCGAACTGGGCGAGCGTGTGCTCGCGATCGGTCAGCAAGGAGATCAACAACCGATGCCCTCGCCGGGCCGCTCGCCGCCGCGTCGTAGGCGTGGCCGCGCCCACCCACAGCGGCGGGTAGGGCTGCTGCAGCGGCGCCGGCCGCAGCTGAGCACCCTCAACTCGGTAGTACTTCCCGTCGTAGTCGAAGCGCTCGCCGGTCAGCGCCCGGTCGAGGATGTCGAGCCCTTCGATATAGCGCCCCAGACGCTCGGTCGGCTCCAGACCGAAGCCGGCGAACTCGTCCGCCCGATACCCTTGGCCGACTCCGAGTTCGAAGCGACCGCCCGACAAGTTGTCGACCACCGCCGTATCGGTGGCCAGCCGCATCGGGTGCCCGTACATCGGCAGGATCGCAATCCCCACGCAGATCCGAAGGCGCGAGGTCCGAGCGGCGATGGCCGAGGCGATCTGGAGCGGCGAGGGGCAGTAATCGTCCTCGAAGAAGTGGTGCTCAGTGAGCCACACCTGGTCGATACCGGTGTCGGGCCCGTCCGCCCACGACAACTGCTCGAGCGCCTCCTGGTACACGTGGTCGATACGCACGCCGAAGCGCGCCGGAGCCTGCAGCCCGTACATCAAGCCGATACGCATGGCGGCTTTTCCTAGTCGACCGTTGCTGCGCGACACCCATGCCCAGGTCGCAGGCGTGGGCACCGGGTCCGGGCGCCGTGCACCGCCCTACGATCGCCCCTCGTGTTCATCCAGCTGCCGCAAGGCCGACTCGAGGCCCGCCGGATCGAGGGTCCCGAACCGATCGTCGTCTTCCTCCACGAGGGCCTCGGCAGCACCGGCCTCTGGCGGGACTTTCCCGACCAGGTATGTCAGGCGACCCGGCTGGGCGGACTGATCTACAGCCGGGGTGGCTACGGCGCCTCCGACCCAGTGCCACTACCTCGGCCGCTCAGCTACCTGGACGACGAAGGCGCACTTCTCCCCGCCGTGCTCGACGCCGCCAGCGTCCGGCAGGCGATCCTCGTGGGTCACTCCGATGGCGCGTCCATCGCCCTGGCGGCCGCCGCGGCCGACGGTCGTGGAGCCGCCGAAGGCCGGGCGCGGACCATCCTCGGCGTCGCCGTCCTCGCACCGCACGTGACGGTCGAAGACGACAACCTCGCCACGATCCGCCAGGCCGGCGACCGCTACACGAGCACGGACCTGCGAGACCGGCTGGCCCGGCACCACACAAACGTCGACATGGCGTTCCATGGCTGGCACGACGCCTGGACCGACCCGGGCTTCAAGACCTGGACGCTGGTCCCCCAACTCCCCCACATCACCGTGCCGACGCTTGTCGTGCAGGGCGAAACCGATCCCTACGGCTCCACCGAGCAGGCCCGACTGATCGCAAACGGTGTCAGCGGCCCGGTCGAGGTGCTCCTCCTGCCGGACTGTGGCCACAGCCCCCAGCGAGACCACCCGCAGAAAACACTGGCGGCGGTGGTTTCCCTGGTGCAGCGAGTCGCCGGAGAGCCCGGCTGATCGGCCTCAGCCCGCCGGCACTCAGCCCGCCGGCACGACCTTGCCGGGATTCATGATGCCCTGTGGATCGAGGGCGGCTTTCACCGCTCGCATCGCCGCCAACGCCGGAGCCCCGTGCTCGGCCTCCATGAAGGCCAACTTGCCGTAGCCAATGCCGTGCTCGCCCGTGCAGGTGCCTCCCATCGCCTGTGCCCGTTCCACCAAGCGCTGATTCAGCTCGTCGACCAGGCGATACTCGGCCGGATCATCGGGGTCCACCAGTAACAGCACATGGAAGTTGCCATCGCCGACGTGCCCGACGATGGGAGCCACCACACCGGCCGCGTCCAGGTCGGCCCGGGTCGCCAGCACACAGTCGGCCAGGCGCGACACCGGCACGCACACGTCGGTGGGCAAGCCCCGACAACCCGGTCGCAGTGCCAGCGCGGCGTAGTAGGCGTCATGACGCGCCCGCCACAGACGCGTTCGTTCGGCCTGGTCGGTGGCCCAGGCGAACGCCTGGCCCCCGTGCCCGGCCGATATGGCACCTACCGACTCAGCCTGCTCCGCCACGCTCGCCGGCGAGCCATGGAACTCCAAGAACAGCGTGGTCTGCTCGGCCAGTTCCAGGCCCGAATAGCGGTTGCACGCGCCGACCATGACCGGGTCGAGCAGCTCGATGCGAGCGACTGGGATGCCGTACTGGATGGTCTCGATGGTGGTCTGGACGGCTCCCTCGAGCGTGTCGAACGCGCACGTCGCGGCGGAAATGGCCTCGGGAATGCCGTAGAGCCGCAGCCGCACCTCGGTGATCACGCCCAACGTCCCCTCGGCCCCTACCAACAGGCGCGTCAGGTCATAGCCGGCGGACGACTTGCGCGACCGACCCCCGGTCCGCACCACGGAGCCATCGGCCAGCACCGCCGTGAGGCCCAATACGTTGTCCCGCATCGTGCCGTAGCGGACGGCGTTGGTGCCGGACGCCCTGGTCGACGCCATACCTCCGAGGGTGGCGTCGGCGCCCGGATCGATCGGGAAAAACAGTCCCTCGTTGCGGAGCCGCTCATTGAGGGCCACCCGGTGGACGCCCGCTTGTACCAGCACATCGAGATCCGCCGGGTTGACCTCGACGATCCGGTCCATCAAGGAGAGATCGAGGCACAGGCCGCCATGCAACGCTCCGACCCCGCCTTCCAACGACGTACCTGCGCCGAAGGGAATCACGGGCACCGCGTGGCGGGCACAGGCCGACACGATGGCGGCCACCTCCTCGGTGCTGGTGGCCATGGCCACCGCATCCGGTGGGATGCCCGGATGCAGCCCTTCGTCACGGCCATGCTGCTCCCGAACCACCGCCGAGGTGATCAGGCGGTCGCCCAGGAGCGGACCGAGCTCGTCGAGGACGGGCTCCACAGTGCCATAGGCCAGCGCGGACGTGGCGGCGTCGTGACCACCACCAACGGGAGCGGTGAGCGTCATGCAGCGAGGGTAGCGTGCCGCCCATGGAGAAGTTCCGGCTGGTTCTGACAGGGCCGGTCCCCGCCGTCACCCTGCGGGAATGAACGATCCCTTCTCGCTCGAGGGGCGTACAGCCCTGGTCACCGGGGCCAGCCGGGGAATCGGCGCGGCCTGCGCCCGAGCGCTCGACCGTGCCGGTGCCCGGGTCGCCCTGTCGGCCCGGAGTCTCGATGAGCTGCGGGAGGTCGCTGCTGGCCTGCTCCATCAGCCGGTGGTCATCGGTGCCGACCTGGCCACCGAGGACGGACCTTCCCGCCTGGCCGCCGAAGCGGCGGCTGCGCTGGGCGGGCATGTGGACATCGTCGTCAACAACGCCGGCGTGGGCGTGCGCCAGCCGTCCGTCGGGCTCGACTCGGCCACCATCGACCGTCTCCATGCCTTGAACGTCCGGGCGGTGCTACTGCTCACCACGGCACTGTTGCCGACCATGGTCGCTCGCGGCCACGGTTCGGTGGTGAACATCTCCTCGGTATCCGGCGTTGTCGGTACCCCTCAACGCTCCGCGTATGCGGCCAGCAAGGGCGCTGTCGACGCGCTGACCCGTTCGCTCGCCATGGAGTTCGGACCGGCGGGTATCAGGGTCAACTCGGTGGCGCCAGGCGTGATCGCCACCGCAATGTGGACGAACAGCTTCGCCCGTCCGGGGGTCGTCGAACATGTGGCCGCCCACAGCGCATTGCGACGTCACGGGACCCCGGAGGATGTGGCCGATGTCGTGGTCTTCCTGGCTTCGGATGCAGCCCGATTCGTGACCGCGCAAACCTTGTCCGTCGACGGGGGCATGGCCCACACACTCAACCTGTTTGCGGCACCAGTTTGACCGTCGGACTTCTCTCCAGTTGAGCCATAGAGCTGCACAGATTGAGCCGGAGATACCGGGCTCATCATCCACGTGGACATCCGGTGCCGACTAACCTCCCGAAAATAATGACCGTGCCTCTCGTTGTCATGGAACGGGTCAACAAGCACTTCGGCCAGAATCATGTGCTGAAGGACGTCGACCTCACCGTCGAGCGGGGCGAGGTCGTCGTTGTGCTTGGCCCGTCAGGCAGCGGGAAGTCCACGCTGTGCCGGACGATCAATCGGCTGGAGACCATCGATTCCGGGCGGATCCTCTTCGATGGACAGACGATCCCCGCAGAGGGGCGGGAGCTCGCGAGATACCGCGCTGGAGTGGGAATGGTCTTCCAGCAGTTCAACCTGTTTGCTCACAAGACCGCACTCGAGAACGTCACGATGGGGCCCATCCATACGTTGAAGATGCCGCGCCAGCAGGCCGAGCAGCGGGCCAAATCCCTCTTGCAGCGAGTGGGTATTTCCGAGAAGGGCCACCAATACCCGGCGCAACTCTCCGGCGGCCAGCAGCAACGGGTCGCAATCGCCCGAGCGTTGGCGATGGAACCGAAGTTGATGCTGTTCGACGAGCCGACATCCGCGCTCGACCCGGAGATGATCAGCGAGGTGCTCGATGTCATGCGATCGCTCGCCGCCGAGGGCACCACCATGCTCGTCATCACTCATGAAATGGGTTTCGCCCGGTCAGCGGCCAACCGCGTCGTGTTCATGGATGACGGGCGCATCGTCGAGAGCGCTTCACCCAACGACTTCTTCGCCCGCCCGCGCTCGGACCGGGCCAAGGAGTTTCTGTCGAAGATCCTTGCCCATTGACGTTGTTTACAACCTCTAACATTCGAGAACCCGTCGATGCGAGCGCATCCGACGATTACCCCGAAGCACCGGCAGCAAAAATAGGAGAGAGAACCATGAAGCGAGGAACGTGGCGCGTAGCGGCACCACTGCTGGCGTTGGGATTGCTCGCCGCAGGCTGCGGGAGCAGCAGCAAGACGTCGAGCAGCACAACGGCCACCACGGCGGGATCGACGACCACGGCCGCGGCATTTGCGGCCGACTCGACGATGGCGAAGCTCAAAGCCAAGGGCAAGATCGTGATCGGGACGAAGTTCGACCAGCCGCTCTTCGGTCAGAAGAACCCGACGACGAACGAGGTCGAAGGGTTCGATGTCGAGATCGGCAAGCTGATCGCCAAGGGCATCTTCGGCGACGACATCAAGGGCAAGGTCGACTTCCTCGAGACAACCTCGAAGGTGCGGGAAGAGTCGATCGAACAGGGCAAGGTCGACGTCGTGGTCGCCACCTACACAATCAATGCCGAGCGGAAGCAGCGGGTCGATTTCGCCGGTCCTTACTACACCGCGGGCCAGGACATCCTGGTCCGGAAGAACGACACCTCCATCAACAGCGTCGACGACCTCAATGGCAAGAAGGTCTGCTCCGTCCAGGGCTCGACCTCGCTCACCAACGTGAAGACGAAAGCACCCCAGGCGGATCTTACCATCACGTTCGACAAGTACTCGCTCTGCATCGAAGCGCTGCTCGACGGTCGGGTCCAGGCGGTCACCACCGACAACGTGATTCTGCTGGGGTTCGTCAATGACCAGCCCGAGAAGGTGAGGCTGGTGAACAAGCCCTTCACGCAGGAGCCCTATGGCATCGGACTGAAGAAGGGCGACACGACCTTCCGCACCTGGCTCAATGACCAGTTGGAGAAGTGGGGCAAGGAGGGGTCCTACGAGAAGGCCTGGAAGGCCACAGCTGGCAAGACCGGTCAGCCGACTCCGGGCGCACCGGCGCCTGACCGCTACACGAGCTGACAAACGTCCATTCGGTGCCGGCCCGACCAGGGGTCGGCACCGGGGACGGCAGTCATGGACCTCGTCTGGAACAACCTCGATTCGTATTGGAAAGGCTGGCAGAACACCGTTCTGCTCAGTCTCAGCTCGTTCGCGTTCGCCCTCGTCATCGGCGTGCTGCTGGCCAGCTTTCGCGTGAGTCCCGTCGCCCCCTTGCGCGCTCTGGCGACGGGTTACGTGCAACTGGTCCGCAACACCCCACTGACCGTGCACCTCGTCATCCTCTTCTTCGGTCTGCCGAAGCTCGGACTGCGTTGGTCCCCGAACGTGACAGCCATCATCGGCCTGTCGCTCTACACCGGTGCCTTTGTCGGCGAGGTGGTGCGAGCCGGCATCAACACCGTCGGACGCGGACAGGTGGAAGCGGCTCGGTCGATCGGGCTGGGTTTCGGATCGGTCCTGCGGCTCGTTGTGCTTCCCCAGGCGATCCGAGCCACGGTCGCCCCGCTGGGCTCCCTGCTGTCTGCCCTGGTCCGCAACTCTGCCATTGCCTACACGATCTCGGTGCTCGAGATCATGGGCCGAGCCGACCGGCTCGTGACCGAGACCGCCCGGCCGGTTCCGGTGCTGATCGGCGCCGCACTGGCCTACTACACGATCACCCTGCCCCTCGGTGTGGGCATCAACGCCCTCGACCGCCGACAACGGATCCTCCGATGAGCGCCGGATCCCCAATGAGCGCCGGATCCCCAATGAGCGCCGGAACACCAATGAGCGCCGGAACACCAATGAGCGCGAGGACGGTCGCGTGGACGACGCGCTGATCCTGGGTGACGAGCTCGGCCCCCGCGGCCGGCGTCGGGTTCAGATCGCCACCGCGATCGCCACGGTGTTGCTGGCAGCCCTGGCCGTTGCCGTCGTCAATCGCTTCTCGGACAAGGGCCAGCTGGAGTGGGATCGCTGGAGCTTCATCAGCGAGTGGTCCATCTGGCGGTTCCTTCTGCGGGGACTGCGCAACACCTTGACCGCCTCGTTGGTGGCCATGGCCTTGGCGCTGGTCCTGGGGGCCCTCGGCGCAGCTGGCCGGCTGCATCCCGCCCGCGGGGTGCGAGCCATTGCCATCGTTCTGGTCGAGCTACTGCGGGCCACGCCCCTGGTGCTGCTCATCTACTTCATGGGCCAGTTCGTCCCGCGCTACGGCCCAGAGCTGGGCTCGTACTGGTACTTGGTGATCGGGCTGGCCACGTACAACGGTGCCGTCATCGCCGAAATCTTCCGGGCCGGCGTCAACTCACTGGGCGTAGGGCAGCGCGAGGCCGCCCTCGCCGTGGGGTTCACCGACGGGCAGGCCCTACGCCGAGTGCTCTTCCCGCAGGCCGTTCGCAGAATGGTGCCTGCTCTGGTGAACCAGCTGGTCACACTGCTCAAGGACTCATCGCTGGGGGCGCTCGTCCTGTTGCCGGCGGTCGACGACCTGCTTCACCAGGGCAAGATCGTGGGCGACTTCCGCAAGAGCCCACTGCAGGGCCTGCTGGTGACCGCGGCCATCTACATCGTGGTCAACAGCGCCTTGTCGGCAGTGGCCCGGCGCCTCGAGCAACGTCAGGCCAGGCGCTACGGCCGCACCGAGCACGCCGTCGGGCCGCTGGCCGAGGGGGGCGTCGGGCTGGGCGCTCCCGGGGCAATCGAGACGTGAACGAACCTGGCAGCGTGCGTTGGGCAGGCTGAGATCGTGGGTCAATGCGACGGTGGGTCAGTGCTGGACCACGTGGCCGCCGTCAACATTCCAGCTCTGACCCGTCACCCATTGGCCCTGGTCAGAGCAGAGGAACAGCACCGCCCAGGCGATGTCATCACCCGTTCCGGCTCGCCCCAGGGGGATGTTCTGTTTGATGGCCCGCTCCCAGGTCTCGCCCCGTCCAAGATCGTCCATGCGGAACGTGTCGATGATGCCCGGGCAGATGGCGTTCACCCGCACGTTGTAACCGCCTACCTCCTGCGCCATGCAGGCGGTCAGGGCCTGGATCGCGGCCTTGGAGGACGCGTAGGCGGAGGCGTCCGGCGGGAGCCGTTTCCCGGCAATCGACGAGATGTTCACGATGGAGCCGCCTCGACCCTGCTCGATCAGCTTGCCGCCGAACACCTTGCACATCAGGAACGTGCCGGTCAGGTTGACGCCGATCACCGTCTTCCAGGCATCGACGTCGAGATCGACGACCGGCTTGCGGTCCTCGCCCCGGGCGGCGCCGGCGTTGTTGACCACGATGTCGACCCGACCGAACTCGGACATCACCCGGTCGGCCAGGCTCTGCACCGCGTGGAAGTCCGAGACATCCGATATCAGCGGAAGCACCTTGCGGCCGACGGCCCGGATCTCGTCCGCCACCGAGTCGATGTCACGCCACCCGACTTCCTTCTCGTCGTCGGGATAACGCTCGGGTGGACGACCGGTGCCAGTCAGCACGATGTCGCAGCCGGCTCGGGCCAGTTCCACGGCGATGGGCCGGCCGATCGAACGCATGCGCCCGGCCCCGGTGACCACGGCAACCTTGCCCTCTAGACCCGTCAGCTCGTAGCTCATCGTCCCCCCTGGTGGTTTCGTGCGTGATGTCGGTTGGCGGGTCTGTCGGTTGGCGGCTAGCAGTGCCGTCTGTCAGTCGGTCGGTCGGTCCGTCGGTCCGTCGGTCGGTCGGTCGGTCGGTCGCAATCTGTCAGTTCGTTGGTAGCAATGCCGTCGGGATATCGGCGTGCGCGGCACGCAGGTACTCGCCGAGGCCCTTGGCCTGCCCGTCCTGCCTGCTCGACGCGGCCACACCCTCCTCCAGCAGGCCTTTGATCAAGAAGTTGATCGACCAGAGGTTGGGAAGCGGATAGCGCTCGACCTCGTAGGGGCGGGTATCGGGCAGCAGTTCGTAGAGCTTGTCGATGCCGAGGAACTGCTCGAGCCAGGCGTAGGCCTCGCCTGACCGGGCGAAGATGCCGACGTTGGCGTTGCCGCCCTTGTCACCGGAGCGGGCCCCGAAGACGCGGCCGAGCGGGGCTCGAGTGGTGGGTCCGCCGGGGGCGGGTGGCAGTGTCACAGGCGACGGTTCGACGTCAGGCCCGGGGAGGTTGCCGGGCGTGTTCTCGATCACCGTCGTACCACCGCCGAGCAGCGTGACCGACATGGGGACCAGTTCGGACGGGACGAGCGCCGGCCAGTAGACGCCGTAGGGCGACGCCGGGCCCGGACCGCCGCTGGTCCCGAAGAATCCCGGGATGGACGCCAGCCCGATCTCCACGGCAACGTTGGCGAAGTTGCGGCCGACCTTGCGCTCGTCGCGGTCCTTGACCGTCACCTTGTAGAGCGCCACCGCCTCCTCGTTGCTGCGGGGATCGGCCTTGTCGGTGCGGATCAGCTGAGTGCGAACCTGCTCGAAGTGCTGCCGGCCGCCGGGGAACGTGCGCCACAGCTGGCGTTCGAGCAGATCGGCCTTCGCCGGGATGTCCAGGCCGGTGAGGGCGAAGGTGAAGCCGTTGCGGTAGCCGCCCAGGTAGTTCATGGCCACCTTCAGCGTGGGCGGGGCGGGTTCGCCCCGAGTGCCCGAGATACGCACCCGGTCCGGACCATCCTCGGCCAGCTGGATGGTGTCGAAGCGGCTGATGACGTCGGGGTTGGCGTAGTGCGGCCCACCGATCTCGTAGAGGAGCTGGGAGGTGACGGTCCCGAGGGAGACCCGGCCGCCGGTGCCGGGGTGCTTGGTGATGACCGAGGAGCCGTCGTCGTACATCTCCGCCAGCGGGAAGCCGACGTACTCCATGCCAGGGACCTCGGTGAAGAAGGCGTAATTGCCCCCTGTCGCCTGGGCGCCGCATTCGATGACGTGGCCGGAAACGCAGGCACCGGCCAGGCGGTCCCAGTCCTCGCGCTTCCAGCCGAAGTGGTGCGCTGGGGCTCCCATGACCACCGCGGCGTCGGTCACCCGGCCGGTGATGACGATGTCCGCGCCTCTTTGCAGCGCATCGACGATGCCCCAGCAGCCGAGGTAGGCGTTCGCCGTGAGGATCTCGGCCCCGAGGTCGGTGAGCTTCTGTCCGGTATCCATGTTGGCGAAGTCGTGCCCGGCGGCCCGCAACTCGGGGAGGCGTTCGACCAGGTTGTCGCCCTCGACGTAGGCGATGTTGGGCTGGAGTCCAAGCTTGGAGGCCACGTCGGCCACCGCCTCGGCGCACGAGCGGGGATTGAGGCCGCCGGCGTTGGTGATGACCTTGATGCCGCGGTCGAGACAGGTGCCCATGACCTGCTCCATCTGCGTGACGAAGGTGCGGGCATAGCCGGCGGCCGGCGTCTTGGCCGCGTTGCGGCTCAGGATGTACATCGTCAGCTCGGCCAGCCAGTCGCCGGTGAGGTAGTCGATGGGACCGCCGTCCACCATCTCCTTGGCGGCCGCCAGTCGGTCGCCGTAGAACCCCGAGCAGTTGGCTACGCGAATGGCGCCGTCAGCGGTGGGCATGGGCGGAAGTTAGTCCGCGCGTCCAGGCCCGCGTCCCGGCCCGCGTCCCGGCCCGATCGCCACGCCGAGCTCGTGGGCCAGGTCGATCAATTCGCGAAGCGGGAGCCCGACGACGTTCGAGGCACTGCCGCGGATGGACGCCACGAACACGCCCCCGGCCCCTTGGATGGCGTAGGCACCCGCCTTGTCGAACGGCTCGCCGGTATCGAGGTACCAGTCGATCTCTCCTTCGGTGAGCGGGGCGAAGTCGACTTCGGTCGTGACCACGGTGCTTGGGGGCGTCTGGGCATGGGCGGTCGCCAGGGCCATCCCGGTGTGCACCAGATGCGTCCGACCCGAGAGTTGGCGCAGCATGCGGGCGGCGTCCGCCCGGTCGGTCGGCTTGCCGAGGATGGCCTGATCGACGGCGACGGTGGTGTCGGCGCCCAAAACCACCGTTGCCGGGGGACGCGGCCGTCGGGAGGCCACCACCTGCGCTTTCGTGGTCGCCAGGCGGAGGACGTAGCTCTCGGGACGCTCTCCGGGCAGCGGGGTCTCGTCGATATCGGCGGCTTCCATCTGGAACGACATGCCGAGCTGCTGGAGCAACGCCCGTCGCCGCGGCGAGGCCGAGGCCAAAATCAGGCCCGGCGGGGTTTCGTCGACCGGGCCTGGGTCGTGCGTGCGCATGTCGTGCCGCTCAGGCACTGAGCCGGAAGGTGCGGCGATAGGCGGACGGCGACGTGCCGAGGGCCCGATCGAAATGGAGGCGAAGGTTGGCGCCGGAGCCCAGGCCAGCCTCGGCCGCCACGCGGTCGACCGGGAGGTCGGTCGTCTCGAGCAGATGTTGTGCGTGCTGCAGCCGTCGTGCGGTGAGCCACTCGTGGGGGGTGGTGCCGGTGGCGTCCTTGAAGCGGCGGGCGAACGTGCGGGAGGAGAGCAGCGCATGGGCCGCCATGAGCTCGACGCTCAGCGGCTCGGCCAGATGTTCCACCATCCAGTCGAGCGTGGGGCCGAGATGGTCGACGTCGTCGACATCGGGCACGGCGGGCGAGACGAACTGGGCCTGACCGCCGTCGCGGTGGGGCGGCACCACCATGCGGCGGGCTACGCCGTTGGCCACGGCGGCTCCGTGATCTCGCCGGACGACGTGCAGGGACAGGTCGATTCCGGCGGCGGTCCCCGCCGAGGTGAGGACCTGGCCTTCGTCGACGTAGAGCACGTCGGGCCGGACCTTCACCTGGGGATACATGCGATCCAGCTTCGTGGCGAACATCCAATGGGTGGTGGCGGAGCGGCCGTCGAGCACACCGGCTGCGGCCAGGGCGAAGACACCGCTGCAGAACGACACGAGGCGGGCGCCACGATCCCATGCGGTGCGGAGCGCTGCGACGAGCCCCGGGTGGGGCTGGTCGTGCGGTTCGGGCATGCCGGGGACGATGACCGTGTCGGCCCGTTCCGCCACGACGTCGAAGCCGTGGGGTGAGCTGAGGCTGAACCCGCCATGGGCGTGGACGGTGCCGCCGTCTGGGGTGCAAAGGGCGAAGTCGTACCACTCGACGCCGAGCTCGGGCCGTTCGAGGCCGAAGACTTCGCACGCCACCGCCAGCTCGAAGGCGTGCAGATTCGGGAGTGCGACCACGGCGACCAAGTGGGCCATGGCAGGAACCTAGTGGATAGGGGGATTGCGGACACTGGCGTTCGGCGGGCCGCCTGTGGTCACTCTACATGCTTATAGCGCCACTTTGTGCGCTCACAGCACCCATTTGCGCTGCTGAGGGGCAGTGGCGATTGCTCTCGGCGCTGCATAGCGGTTTCTGCGGTGACGAAAGCGGCAGCTCGGAAAACTTGGCATCCACGAATCGGCCGCCGCGGTTCTACGAGCGTCCCCGGTCCGACGGTCCGACGGTCCGACGGTCCGACGGTCCGACGGTCCGACGGTCCGACAGCCGACAGCCCGACAGCCCGACAGCCCGACAAACCGACAAACCGACAGCCGACAGATTCGGTTTCGTCAACAGGCACGCCTTGTCCACCCCGCTCGGCCATTTCGCCACCGCGGAACCGCCATCCGTTCCGTCACCGGCGAAACCGTCAACCGGTCGTCGACGCCGCCCATGCATTCCGTCACCGGCGCAACCGTGCGCCTCCTCGGCCGCGACATTTCGTCAGTCCAATGGCATCCACGGGGCGGGCACCTCGGTCCCCTTCGTCACCGCGGAAACCGCCAGCCGCGCGGGCGACCCCACTGTGCTTCCGGCACCGCCGAAACCGTCATCCGCCCAGCCGACCGGCAACCCATTTCGTCACCGCCGAAACCTTCATCCGCGCCGGCGGTCTCCACTGCGCTTTCGTCACCGTGGAAACCGGTACGGAGCGAGAAGGAGACCTGACTGGGACGGGTAATCGGCGCACAGCGCGGCGCAGCCGCCGCCCCCCGTGGTCGCCCGTTTGCGGGTCAGCCCCGCACAAGCCGGGCGAAGCGATCGGCATCGATGTTGCCTCCGGAAAGCACCACGCCAACCCGTCCGCCACTGAATCGGCCCGCGGCCCCGTTCAGCACGGCGGCCAAGGCGCACGCTCCCGACGGCTCCACGACGATGCGCAGGCGCTCGAAGCAGAACCGCATCCCACCCACGATGTCCTCGTCCGTCGCCGTGACGAAATCGTCCACCCGCTGCCGATTCACCGTAAACGTCAAGGCGCCGGGCTGCTCGGCCGCCTGCCCGTCGGCAACCGTCCTCGGCACCGCCGGCAGCCGCACCGCATGCCCCGCCGCCATCGAGCGCCGATGATCGTCCCCCGCCTCCGGCTCCGCGCCTACAACCCGCACGCCCGGCTGGAGCGCCTTGGCCGCGGTCGCGCACCCCGCCATGAGCCCTCCACCTCCCACGGGCACCACCAGAACGTCCAGCTCACCGGCATCCTGCAACAGCTCCAGCGCTACCGTTCCCTGCCCGGCCATCACCGACCAATCGTCGAACGGCGGAACCAGCGTGAGAGCACGCTCGGCTGCGATGGCTTTGGCGATGGCCTCACGGTCCCCGCTGTAGCGGTCGTAGGTGACCACCTCGGCCCCGTACCCCTCGGTCGCCGCCCGCTTGTTCGCCGGGGCGTCGTCAGGCATCACCACCACCGC
>JAXDQG010000482.1:0-4151 GCA_034667945.1 Acidimicrobiia bacterium
CTGTAACACACGGTCAGTGTCCGCGCGTTTGGTCAACGCCTCCACGACGACCACCCGGTGCGGCCGCTCCAGGTCGTAGCCGAGTGCCTGTGCGTGGCCCAGAGCGCTGGCCTCGTCTGCGCCGGCCAAGAGCTCGTGGACCAGATCGCGCCGAAGCCGCAACTCGGCCTCCGCCAAGCTGCGGAGGCGAGCGAGCTCCATGGCCAGCACGGTCGCTCCGTGCTCCAGCGCCACCTGGCCCTGCTCGCCGCATTCCCCGCCGGGATCGATGAGGCACAGCACAGCCAGCACCTCGTTCCGCGAGCACGCGACGGTCAGGAGGCGGTCGCCCACCCGAAGCGCCTGGCCGGCCTCCAGGGCACGGTGGATCACCGCTTCGCGCTGCGGCGCGGCCTGCTTGGGGTAGCGCGTGGGACGTTCGGGGCCTGCCCACGCCCGCAGGTTCCCGTGGCGGTCTTCGATGGCCACGGGATAGCCGGTGAGCTCATGGACCGCCTGGGCGACACCGTCCTGGCCCTCGCCCGACACGGCCACCTGGGTGAGTCGGTCGTGGATGGCGGTGCTGCGACGCAACACAGCCACGGTGGACGCCAGCTCGGCATTGGCCGCCCGCAGCTCCTGCGAGCTGGTGCGCTCACGGGCGTGCAGGCGGGCGTTGGCCAGGGCGATGCCGGTCTGCTGTGCAAGGACCCGCAGACGAAACTGCTCGGCCGGGTTCGGCTCGGCATCCGCGCTCACCACCATGTAGCCGAAGTTGCCTTCGACGCTGCGGAGCGGAAAGGCCCAGCTCCAGCGCTCGCCGGGCACGGCCACGGGGCCGCCCGCCTGATTGAGCACGGCGAACTGAGCCTCGAGCTGAGTGCGACCCGCGCTGTCGAGGGCGCCGGAGTTGGCGGCCCACTCCTCCTCGAACAGGTAGACCCCTCGCAAGCGCCCACTGCCCAGCGACGACACCGAGCTTGCGGCCAAGAGGAGGATGCGGCCCTCGTCTCCACCCTCGGTCATCTGCATCGACAGCACCAACAGCGCCTGCAGACATGACAGCTGGTCTCGCAGGGCGACGTCGGAGGGGTCACTCCGGGCGCCCGACCGTTCAGGCATGAGCAGCACTGTCAGCTCCTCGCCGGTCGCGCCCGAGGACTTGTCGGACTGACCCTCCGCGCATGACCTCCGAACCTGGGCTCAGTTCTGTTGGTCGACGACCCATGCTGACCGGTCCCCTCATGCTGCCTACCGAATGGCCCTTGGCTCGACCACAACCATCTTTACCCACAACCATCTTGTCCCACCAGGACAGATGTCGCCCTGTCGTCTGTCCTCGGGAGATACCCCGTGGGCGGATCGGTAGCCGCGGCACGCAACCGGTGCACACCGGGCTGGTGTTATCCAACCCGCGGGGACGTAGTTCTCACTCGCTCCCGCGGCTCACCCTTTGGAGGTGACTTCCCAGCTGTTCAAAACCGGAGAGCACCACCCGATGCACGGAGCTGCCAACGAGCGGACAGGGTACGTCCGGACCGCGGTCCGAGGCGACAACGCCGCCATGGACAAGCCCTTCAGGGAACAGGTGGAAGAGGCCCCAAACCAGGCCCATGCGGCTGAAGGGGATGGCCGAGTGGAGATGGCGGACAGCCCTCCGGCGACCGGTGACGGATCCGCTCCGCCGGCGGACAGTGACGGATCTGATTCGCCAGCGCACCGCGTCGTGGCGGCCCTGGACGGCTTCGTTGCGCCCGCCGATGGACCGATTGCGCCCGTGGACGGCTTTGTTTTCTGCGCCCATAGACCGATTGCGCCCGTGGACGGCTTCGTCTCGCCGGCCAGCGCGGAAGATCTCAGACACCTGTCGCCCGAGACTCGGAGGATGCTGGAGGTCGCCTCCGTCATGGGCGCCTCCTTCACCGTGTACGACGTCGCCGAGGTGCTCGGCCACCCGGCAGGGTGGTTGCTTCGAGCAGTGGGCGAGGCGATCGACGCCGCAGTCGTCGTGCCGACCGGCCAATCGCTGGGATTCCGCCACGAGTCGATGCGGCAACTGGTCTACGACAGCGTCCCGAGCGCGGTCCGCGTGGCCCTGCACCGGCAGATCGGGGCGCTTCTTCTCGCCGGAGGTGGCCGAACGGCCGCTGCGGCGGAGCACCTCGGCAAGGGCGCCCAAGCTGGC
The DNA here is from genome assembly GCA_034667945.1 of Acidimicrobiia bacterium. Classification (GTDB taxonomy): domain Bacteria; phylum Actinomycetota; class Acidimicrobiia; order Acidimicrobiales; family CAIXPF01; genus JAXDQG01. Next base: position 2,165 of record JAXDQG010000482.1, read on the forward strand.
GACAAGCGTTCGCTGGCCGGGCTCGACGAAGCGGGTGCCCGGATCCGCACAACCGCCCCGCAGTGGTCGGCAGACCTCGCCCTCCAAGCACTGCGCCTGACCGACCCATCCTCCGTCGCCCACGACGACCGGGTGGCCAATGCCGTGGACGCCCTGACCGCGGCCGGGCGCGTCATCGAGGCGGTCGAGCTGGCCCGCAGCTTGCTGACCCGGGGAGACGCCCCGGCGATCCCGGTGGGCAGGGTTTCCGTGGCGCTGTCGTCGATCTCGCTGCTCAGAGGCCGATCCGATGAGGCCATCGGCCATGCCGAGGGAATCCTGGCTGCTCGGGCCATGCCGGCAGACCTGGGCTCCTCGGCGCAACTGGTGCGTCTGTTGGCGCTGGCCGAGCGGGGCGGCAGCGCTCACCTGCGCAAGCAGGTGGAGGAGTGCCTGGCCGGTGGTGAGGAGCCAACGGGCGACGCGGCCATGGCGGGTGCCCTGACCGCCCTGGGCGCCATGTCTTGGGACGAGGGCAGGCCGAACGAGGCGGTGGGGTTCTTCGAGGCGGCGTGGCGCCGGGCGGACCGGATGTCCAAGCCCCGCAACCCCTATCCGCGTCTCGCCCTGGCAGCCCGGCAGATCGCACTCGGGCGGTTGCCTGAGGCGGAGGCGCTCATCGCCAGCAGCAGCCACGCCATCGAAGAGGACGCGGCGACGCTGTGGTCCGCCGCGCCTCCGCTGCTTCGCGCCCGCCTGCACCTGGCCCGCGCGAGGCTCGACGACGCCGCGATGGACGCCGCGTTGGGTCTCGAGCGAGCCGAGGAACTCGGTACCGGGCTGTTGGTCCCGCTGGGGCGGGCCATCCTGGCGGCGGTGGCGATACTGCGCGGCGATCTGCGGGCAGCGGCGAGCCATATGGGCCAAGAGCCGGCCGCGGTCGGCGTGGCGGGAAATGGGGAGGCCGGCCCTCCTGATGCCGGTCACCTTGATGACCGTCACCCTGATGACGGTCACCCTGGTGTCGGTCACCCCGGTGCCGGCGAAGGGGAGAATGGCGTGCGGCGAGCGGGAGCGGCCGAGTCTCGACCGATCCCCCTTATCGGAGCCGCGCTCCACCGGTGGGTTGACGCCCGCCTGCTCGAGGCTCGGGACGGCCAGACCGCCCTGTTGGAAAAGAAGCCGTATCTGTATGACGACCCCACAGTCCTCGTGCCCCTGATGCTCGAAGTACCGGCCGCAGCAGCCTGGCTCGCCCGCGTCGCCCTGGCTGCCGATGATCGGGAGCGGGCTGTCGCCGTCGTCACGGCGGCCGAGCGGCTCACGTCGGCCAATCCCGGGCTGGCCAGCCTGGCTTCTGCCTCTATCCATGCGCGGGGTGTGCTGGACGGCGACCCCGCGGCCCTGCTTGTCGCAGCCGAAGCCCACCAACACACCTGGAGCGGGGCGTCAGCCGCGGAAGACGCCGGTGCCGCCTTGGTCGCCTCGTCAGATCGAAGTGGGGCGCGGGGCGCGCTCGAGAAGGCTTTCACCGCCTACGAGCGGATCGGCGCCGAACGGGACCTGGCCCGGGTTCGTGCCCGCTTACGTGCGGTTGGTGTCAGACGGTGCCACTGGAGCCACGAAGCTCGACCGGTCTCGGGCTGGGCCAGTCTCACGGAGACCGAGATGAACGTGGCGTCACTGGTCGCGGAGAGCCTCACCAATCCACAGGTGGCGGAACGGATGTTCCTGTCTCGCCACACGGTCGATTTCCATCTGCGGCAGATCTTCCGCAAGCTCGGCATCGAGTCGCGCGTCGCGCTGACCCGCTTGGTGCTGGAGCAACGGATGGATGAACGTCCCACCCTCCCTTGATCAATGGGTCCGTGAGAACCGAGCCGCGCGGCAGCTCAGCCGGGCCGCTCAGCCCTCTCCGGCTGTCACCTTCGGCCGGACCCGGGCATCGCATGCGCTCAGCCCTCTCCGGCTGTCACCTTCGGCCGGACCCGGGCATCGCATGCGCTCA
>JAXDQG010000483.1:0-7388 GCA_034667945.1 Acidimicrobiia bacterium
GGTAGGCGTTCCGGTGATACGAACGAGATAGCCATCGGGATTGTCCTGCACCAAGGTCATCCCCGGCGGTAGTTGACCAGCGGTGACGGCCCATCGGTAGGGCTTCACGCCGCCGACGCCATCGATCCAGAGGTTCGTGAAGGACGCGACGGTCACTGCGGGCCAAGGTTCGGGACTGATGTCCAGCGTACGGGCCGGATTGATCCGAATGGTGTACGTGCGTGTGGCCTGGAGGCCGTTGGCGTCGGTTGCCTTGACGGTGAAGGTCTGGACCTCCACCGTGGTCGGGGTGCCGGCAACCGAGGCATGGATTGACTTCGCCGGCGTGAACCCGGCATTCGGGTCGACCAGCCGCAGGCCGGCGGGCAGCTTCCCGGCGATGATGTCGAACTGCACCGGCCCCAGGGTGTCGGGGCTGAAGGTCATCGTCGTGGTCGTGCTCGAGAAGGTAGTGAAGTCCGAGCCGACGTAGCCGGGGCCGAGCTCAGCGCTCACCGGCGTGATCTGGGCCGAGCGGGGTGGCGCGGTTGTGGTGGTCGTGGACGGCTGAGCGCCCATCGTCGTGGTCGTGCCGCCGGTCGGCGTGCAGCCTGACAGCGTCGCTACGGCCGCAGTCGATCCGTCGCTGACCCGCGCCTTGCAGTCATTCGAGCGGAACCCCGAAGCGCTGAGCTTGAAGCGGCCGTCGGCGTCCGCTCGGCCGCTCACCGCCGATTCGGCGGACGACACGGTGATCGCGGCGTTCGCCAGCGCGCCTCGACCTTCGAGGCTCAGCGCGCCTCCGCTGCTCAGCGAGGCCTTGGTCACCCGAACCGCAGCACCCGCATGGGACGGCGCGACCATCATCAAGGCCCCGACCAACAGCGCCATCAGCGCCGCCAGCTTCCAATTGGGTGAGTGCGCGGTTTTGAGCAGCTGCATCGATCCCCCGGTTGCTCCCGGGCCCAGAGAGGCCCGCTCCCCGGTTACATCCAACACCGGTCGTTCGTCCCGGGTCATCAGCCATTGGTCGTAGCACCCGCCGCCGACACTCGTGGACGACGGGTGCGGGTTCGAGACAGCTGCGGGCCAACCCAGTGGGCAGGGCTCCGGCCATTTGGGCTGCGGACGCCTACCGACCTGGTCCAAGCAGCCGTGGCAGGAGTTCGAGGCGAGTCGGTGCCGGGCGCGGGTGTCGCCGTCGACGTGCGGATACCTCGACCGTGCTCGGGGAGACCGGTCTCGATGAGCCGCATGATCGTGCAAGCGCTCGGATCGTACGGTGGTCAGCGGCAGGTCTGCGCCAAGCAGATCACGGCATCCGTCGCCTGCGCCACCGTCAAGTGTTCGGTGCTCAGTACCAAGTCGTAGTCGTCCGCATGCTCGGCGTCTTCGAAGAACCGATGGAAGAATTCACGCCTGGCCTTATCCGATGCGTCCACGGCGGCGCGTCCACCGGTGACCCGGCGGGCCCGAACCGCCCGAGGCGCCGTTATCAGACAGCGCAGCACGCCCGATTGCGGCCCGAGGGCCTTTCCACCGCCATGGGCGACGACCACGATCCGGCCGGCGGCCGCCAGTTCGGCGACGACGTCCATGATCACGCCCTCGAAGCCCCCATCCCTGGGGTTGATGGCCAAGGCGGCGTAGGCGCCTCCGTCGAACGGCACCGGGCCGCCCATGGCCATGGCCCGCGCAACCCTCTCGGCCAGCCGACGCCGGCCCTCGACCTTGGCCATCTCCGCAGGCTCGACGCCGGCCTTCTCGGCGGCCAGACCGATGATCTCCTCATCGACGTAGCGGTACCCCAGGCGCTCGGCAACCGCCCGGCCGACCTCCTCGCCGCCCGCTCCGAGCGTGCGGGCGATGGTGATCGCCCTGGCACCCGCCGCTCGCTGGGCAGTGGCCGTCGCAGTTGTCGTGGTAGCTCCTTGTGACATCGTGGTAGCTCCTTGTGATATCGTGGTAGCTCCTTGTGACATCACAGCCCTCCTTGCGCTACGACCGCACCGTCTCTCGACTGCACCGTCTTTCGACTGCACGGTCTCCCGACTGCACCGTCTCATGTGGGAACGTGCGGTTCCGGCGCATCTGCAGCACATCGGCCGTGACGATGGTCGCATCTTCGACGTAGTTGTCTCTCCCGTGGCCTCGAGGGCCTGGCGTGTGCGGATTGTTCTTCACGCGGGTGCTGGGACTGCGGCAGTGAGCAGGGGCAACGGCGGGCGAAGCTGCGCGCATGACCGATGTCGCCGCCGACGCAGATCCCGCTATTGCAGCTCTGCTCCTGAGCTGCCTGACCCGCCTGACCGGCTCGGTCGGTGAAGGGCTGGCCCAGCGCTTGGCAGCCGTGGCCGAGCTCCGAGAGGCTCCGGCCGGTGAGACCGTCCTGCAGGAGGGCGATCCCGCCGGATCCATCTATCTGGTGCTGCGCGGCCGTCTGCGCGCCTTCGCCGGATCGGGCGAGGAGCGCCGGGTGCTGGGTGACATCCCGCCTGGCGAGGTGGTGGGGGAGCAGTCGCTGCTGACGGGAAGGGCCCGCGGTGCCACGGTGGTTGCCGTGCGGACCTCGCTTCTGGCACATCTGCCCGCCGCCGACGTTCTCACCGCCCTCGAGGGGGACGCTGGCTTGGCGCTGGGGCTGGCCCGCCTCGTCGTCCAGCGCAGCCAGCGCACCGGCGGGCTTCCGTCCGAGCTGCACCGATCGCTCGCCGTGGTGGACCTGTCCGGCGACCCGCTGTCTCGAACGTTCGCTCGCCGCCTGACTGGGGCCTTGTCGCCGTTCGGCCCAACGCAGCTGGTCGACGCGCAGACACACCCGGCAGCAGCCGACGACACGCTGCACCCCTTGGAAGACAACTGCCGCTTCGTGGTCTACGACCCCAGCGGGGCCGGTGAAGCATGGTGCCGGGCGGCCCTGGACCGGGTGGACGAGGTGCTTTTCGTGGCGGACGCGGCCCGAGCCGGCACACAGGTAAGACCGCTCGAGGACGAGGTCGCCAAACGTTGCACCGGCGAGGCGCCGCCCCATCGTCGGCTCGTGCTGTTGCACGAGGGTTCGGAGCCGCCGGCGACTGGCGGGACCCGTGCGTGGCTGGTCGATCGGGACATCGACGACGTCCACCATGCCCGCATCGAGGAGCCCGACGACATGGCCTCCTTGACCCGCATTCTGGCGGGGCGGGCAGTGAGCGTGGTCTTGGGCGGGGGAGCGGCCCGGGGGTTCGCTCACCTGGGTGTGCTCCGTGCTCTGGAAGAGCTGGGCGTGCCGGTCGATCAGGTGGGCGGCTCGAGCATCGGCGCGGTGATCGCCGCCGGTCCGGCGATGGGCCGGGATTCGGCAGCATCCACCGAGGACTGCCGGCAGCGCTTCCGGCGCATCATCGATCGGACCCTGCCCGTTGTGTCGTTCGCCAGTGGCAAGCGACTGATGGGATCGATCGCCATACAGTACGGCGCTTGGGACATCGAGGACCTGTGGCGTCCGTTCTTCTGCGTCTCCACGAGCCTCACCCGGAATCGCACGGTCGTCCACCGCAGGGGTCCCCTCGGTCTCGCCATACGGGCGAGCGTGGCCATCCCGGGCGTGTTCCCACCCTTCCCACATGATGGTGAGCTGCTGGTCGACGGCTCGCTGCTCGACAACCTGCCGGTTGCCGAGATGCGGCGCCGCAACCCCACCGGCACGATCATCGCGGTGGATGTTGCGCCGGCCCCTGGTCGTCCCAGCCGGGCGTCATACGGAGGGGCGGTGTCGGGCTGGCGGGCGCTGGGCGATCGCCTGCGCCGCCGCGGAGGGCGTGCACCGGGGCTGGCCGCAACCGTCCTGCGCGCCATGATGGTTGCTTCAAGCCGCGATCGGGACCGTGTGGTCGCGAGAGGCGTGGCCGACCTCTACCTCGATCTCGACATCAGGAACTGCGGCCCCTTCGATTTCCATGCCGTCGACATCGGGAGGCAGGCTGGCTATGACCTGGCCCTACCCCGTCTGGCCGCATGGTTGAAGACGGCCGGCCGGCCATGGGAGACGACTCTCCGCGCCAGCTGACTCGAGGCTCGTCCGCCGGCTCGAGACTGTCCTCGGGGCCTTATCCGCGCAGGCTCGTACAGAACTCGATGAGGGCGGCGTTCACCTCGGCCGGTCGCTCCTGCTGCGTCCAATGCCCGCATCCGCGGAGCATGACCGTTTCTTGGAGTTGTGGAACGTAGCTGCGCTGATTGGCGATGACCTGGGGCATGCGGTGGAAGCGCGTCACCAGGTCACGTTCGCCCACGATGAACAGTGCAGGGACGGTCACTTGTGCTCCTGCGAAGGCGCTGGTCAGCTCCCAATTGCGGTCGATGTTGCGGTACCAGTTCAGACCGCCGCGGAACCCGCTCTTGGCGAATTGCTCGGTGTAGGCGGCCACATCCTCTTCGGTGAGCCATTCAGGAAGCTCGCCGGGATCGTTGGTCAGGTCGAGGAAGCCACCTGACCTGGGCACCATGGCCACTCCTTCAGCGGTCGCATCCGGCGGGGCGTCGCCCGACAGACCGACCAGTATTCGCCGCATCGACATGGCCGGATCTCGCTCGAGCTCGACCTCTGCCACACCTGGTTCCTGGAAGTACTGCTGATAGAAGACCGCGCTGTCGGTGACCGGCATGGCGGTCGACGGGCGGCGACGTCCCCTCGGGGCGTAGGGGCCCGAGAGCCCGACCACCGAAGTGAACCGGTCAGGCCGGAACAGCGCGGAGTGCCAGGCGACTGGCGCGCCCCAATCGTGGCCGACGATCGTTGCTGTCGGCGCCTCGAGCACGTCCAGCAATCCCACCATGTCGCCGACCAGGTGCAGCAGCGTGTATTGGTCGATGGCGTCGGGTTGCTCGGTCTCCCCGTAACCGCGCATGTCGGGGGCGACAGCGTGGAACCCGGCCTCGGCCAGGGCGACCAGCTGGTGGCGCCAGGAGTACCAAGACTCCGGAAAGCCGTGGCACATCACGACGGTCGGGCCTTTGCCCGCCTCGGCCAGATGCATCCGAAGGCCGTTCGCCTCCACAAAGCGATGCGTCACCGCAGCCATGGCACCCTCCCCCGATTACGAACATCGTCGTCCGCGAGTTGGTGCCCATCGTTGCAGGTGGCCGGTCTGTCCACCATGCCGAAACGGCGTTGCCCCGATCGGCTTCTGCCGCTACCGGCCCGGCTCCGGCGGCCGTTCGGACCGCGGCTTCGCCGGTCGTTCGTCGTCGTCGTCGAGCGCAGGGTCGGCGTCCCGCAGACGAGCGGCCATGGCGCCGAGCAGGTGCGCCGAGAGCAGAGGTAGCTCAGCCAGCAGCACGCGGAACATCCGGGCTCCGAGCGCAGCGACGACGACATCGCCGAGAGCGACGACGCTGGCCGCACGCGGGGCCGGGTCCAGCAGGGCCAGCTCACCGAAGTGGTCACCGGCGTGGAGGTGCTGACGATGGTGCCCGTCGCGCTGCACCTCGGCCCGTCCGTCGAGGACGACGAAGAAGGCATCGCCGGGCTCGCCCTGGCGCACCAGTAGGGAACCGGCCGGCACGGAGAGCACCTCGGCGTGACGGGCGACGATGCGAAGGTCGCCCTTGGTGCAGCGCTGGAAGAGCGGGACCTTGGCCAGCGCGGTCGCCACCTCTTTGCGTCCCACCGGCCGCGCCGCTGCCGCCGCTCCCGCGGACTCGCCGAAGGTGGAGCTCGGTTGCGCCTTGACCGTGGTGGCAGATGTGGCGCGCAGGCGTGGAGTGCTGCGATGGCTCACCGGATGACCTCCTCGGACGGCCGGGCATCGGAGGCCGCGGTCGTCAGCGTGATGGGAGCGGTTTCCCAGGCCCCGTAGCGGAGATGTAGTCGGCGCAGAGGCCTTGGGGCCCACCAATTGAGGCGGCCTGCCAGCTTCATGAAGGCCGGGATCAGCAGGGTGCGGACGACGAAGGCGTCCACCAGCACGGCCAGGGCCAGGCCAAGACCGAACATCTTGGCCAGCAGGACACCCGAGGTCAGCCCGATGCTGGCGAAGGCGATGACCATCAGCAGGGCGGCCGCGGTGACGAGACGGCCCGTGCGCTCGAGCCCAGCCCGTACCGCGTGCTCGTTGTCCAGGCTGAGGTCCCACTCCTCCTTGATCCGAGCCAGCAGGAACACCTCGTAGTCCATCGACAACCCGAAGGCCACACAGAACATGAGGATGGGCGTGTAGGTGTCGATGGAGCCGGTGGAGGTGAAGTCCAAGACTCCGGAGAGATGGCCGTCCTGGAAGACCCAGACGATGGCGCCGAACGTCGCTGTCAGGCTCAAGGCATTGAGCAACAGCGCCTTCACCGGCATCACCAGGCTGCCCGTCATCAGGAAGAGCACGATGAACGTGGCCCCAACGACGATGGCCAGTGCCAGCGGCACGCGGGCACGGACCTGATCGAGTGTGTCGGTCAGCGCCGCCGTCGCGCCGGCCACCAGCGGTCGGTCACCGTTCGGCCCGGGCAGCGCTCGCAACTGTTCGACAAGCCGCTTCGTGCCGGCGCTGTCGTAGGGCAGGCTCGGCACGATGCTGACCCAGGTGGCACCGTTGCCGCGGAACCGCTCGTGATAGCTGGTGGCCTTGACGCTCGAGACCGACATCGACGAGGCCAGCGCCCAGTCGACCCGGTGCACACCGTCGAGCTGCAGGATGGCCCCGATGTAACGGGTGAGGGCCTTGGTCTCGGTCGGGGAGGTATGGGGGAGCACGACCGCGATCGGCGTCGTCTCCTGGAAGTCGAAATCGCGACGAATGACGTCGTCGGTCTGACGGCTGGAGAGGTGGGCGGGAAGGATCCGGTCGTCGATCCGGCCGAGGTGGGCGCCCAGGAACGGCAGGCCCAGCAGCACCAGCAAAGCCGTTCCTCCGGCGACGTACAGGACGGCGTGACGCATGACCCGGTCAGCTTGTCGACCCCAGAACCCGCTGCCCCGATGGGCACGGCGTCGGCTCTGCAGCCGTACACCGAGGAGGGCCAACACGGCGGGCAGCACGACCACGGCAGCCAGCGCAGAGAGCCCGACCACCGCGATCCCGGCGTAGGCGAAGCTGCGCAGGTACGGAATTGGGAAGACGAGGAGCGCCGCCAGCGAAGCCGCCACTGTGGCGGCCGAGAACAGCACGGTCCTGCCAGCGGTCTGCAGGGTGCCGGCCAGTGCCGCCTCCACGGTTGTGTGGCCGGTCAGCTCCTCGCGATAGCGGGAGAGAAGGACTAGGCAATAGTCGATCGCCAGGCCCAGTCCGAGTGCCGTGGTCAAGTTCAACGCCAGGATCGACACGTCGGTGAAAGCGGTCATCACCGATAGGGCCACGAAGGTGCCGACGATGGCCAGCGCCGCCACGGCCAGCGGCAACGTGGCGGCAAGGACGCCGCCGAAGACAATGAGCAGG
>JAXDQG010000484.1:0-3574 GCA_034667945.1 Acidimicrobiia bacterium
CTGGCTGCATGGTCATGACTGCTCAGTCCGAGCGACGCCTTGCGAGACGGCATCGGTCACGCCGATCCCCTGATCCGCCACGGTGTGGCGCGACCGGTGGAGCGCGGCATCGGTCAGGTCGATCACGTCACACCCGTTGTGAGCCCTGCCGTCGGCCAGCGCCGCGTCGGTCAGGTCGAGCACCTGTTCAGACCATTGGTCGCCCCTGACATAGACCAACCCCGCATCGGCAAAGTCGTTCATCTGCTGCCGCAGTCTCTCGATCAGGACGGCCGGCTCAGCGGACGTGTCCGCCCGCACCACCCGACGCCGCCTCTTGTGAATCCGACCACGCGGCTCGGGCGAGATGGACCACGCCCGCTTTTCCGCAGGGGTGAGATTGGACCAATTCGCAGGCATGCGGCGGATGAGCGACGGGCCCAGCGAGCTCTCACCCTCGCCCGGCAAAACCGCACCCCACTCGGCCGCGATGGCCTCCGCCCGCTCGGCGGTGATCGGGACCCCACTCGGGTCATAGGGCAAATCGAACAAGCCGGGATCCGACTGCCAATACGGCCGAGCCGGGCTGATCGCCTGGAACACGTCGGGCCAACGCACTCGTGCGAGCAGCCACGGATTTTGTGCGTCGGGCAACACGAGGTATTGGACCTCGTCCGCCAGAAGGTCGCGTCGCTTTATGTTCACCTGATCCTTCTTCCGCCTGTCCTCGGATCGGCCCTCAGGCTATCGACGCAAAGTGCTGAATACCTTGGCCAGATGTGATTCATTTAGGCAAGGTCCACACGCACCATGTAACGCGCCTTGCCCGGTAAAATCCGCGTGGCTTTTGATGAAACCAACGTGACTCGGTCATTCCTTATCCGGATCAGCTCGCCGCTCTCCGTAGTATTTGACCGTGGAGAGCGCCCTTGGTTGCGGTTCATTGTCACGTTTCTGGACATCATTCGGGCTCGAACTCGTGAAAGATCCAGTACATCAACCGGTGAACAGGCGGCGACGAGGTGGCTGCCTCGCGGGCCGCTCGGCTCCCCACGTTGCAGTCCTCCTCGATATCGTCGTCCGTGCCCGGGCATCACGGGTCGGACGGGCCCGACCCGCGACATGACGGTCGCCGACCCGGCACGGCGCGTCGTCGACCACAACGGGACTGGTAAGCGCGTACCGGTGACGAAGGACCGCGTGGAGCAGCCCGCCAGTCTTGGCAAGAGCGTTTCACTGGCCCGCCGGTAGATGGGATACTCTCCAGGGCCGCGCGCCGGCTTCCCATGCTGAACCCGAGAGGCTCGAATGGACCAGACTCTCAACACCGAACTCCCGGTTGACTTTGATCTCTCCAGAGCCAAGTGGGCCGGCTATGTCGGCAGTCCGAAGTTCGATTATCCGATCGACTACGCCATATCCGTGGTGGCGGCCGACGCGACCGCCGGCCGAATCGACTTCCTGGTGCGCTGGGCACCGAGCTCCTTCTGCCACTACCACCGGCACCTCGGTTCCACTGCGGCCGCCGTTATCGAGGGTGAGCAGCACATCAGCGAGACCCGCGAGCTCGAGACCGTGACCAAGGTCCGCAAGGCGGGATTCAAGGGTCGGGTGCCCGATGGGGAAACTCATATGGAGTGCGCCGGGCCCCAGGGCCTCACGATGCTCTTCAGCACCTACGCGCCGGACGGCCGTCTCTTCGAGGTGCTCGACAGGTCCGGCAACGTCCTGGCGGCGGCAACGATCGCCGAATTTGTCGAGAAGATGAGGGCAGAGGCGGCCTGAGCCGGATCCAAGCCGCTTCGCCGTTCTGGCGGAGTGCTCGTGGATCAACGCCTGGATCGCCGAGAAGCGACGTTGAGCACGCGGGCTATCCCTAACCGCGCCAGCTCGCTGATTCTGATCCCGACGTAACGGCGCTTTTGTAAACGCGGTCGCCGAGCGGCCGCGGTAAACAGCGACGCCGACGTTGCATCAACTGGGGCTCGGCCCTCAGCGCAACGCCTGAGCACCGTTATGGAGCCGGCTGCGCTCGGGACGCTTTTGGCGGTGGCCTTTTCCGTCAACCTTTTCGACTGACGTGCCGTTAATTCTCTTGTCCACGAAACGGCAAACCTGCTGCGAGGCAGGGACGCAAAGCCACGGGGCCCTCGAGGTCAGCCGGGTTACCGAACAGACAAGGAAAGTCACATGCGTTTGCCCCGCTTCGCCCGCGCCATCGCCGGGCTGGTCGGTCTCGCCGCCTTCGCCGCGACCGGTTTCACCGTCGCCGGCGCCTCGAGCATTTCGACCCCCGCTCCGGCTGCGGTGAGCGCCCCTGCCACGTTGGGTGTCGCCGGCGATCCCACCGCTGAAGGCATCTTCTGGCTCTTCGACAACAACGTGCGGGCATCGATCGGCGTCGCACCCCTCCGTTACGACCCCAGCCTCCAGGTGTACGCGCAGCGGCAGGCCCAGGCCATGGCCGCCGCCGGGCAACTGGCGCACAGCAACGTCGCCAGCCTCCTCGGCCCGTGGTCGGCGGTGGCCGAGAACATCGGGTTCGGCCCCTCAGCCGAGGCCATCAATCAGGCACTTGTGGTAAGTCCCGGGCATTACCAGAATCTCTCCAACCCGGCCTACAGCGCCATCGGCGTCGGCGTCGCCTACGACGCCGCCGGACAGATGTGGACGGCACACGTCTTCGCCAACTGAACCTCCTGGCGGGGCAGGCCACGAGATCGCGGGAGGAAAAGCCGCCCGGATAGCGGAGCCAGGGCACGTCGAGTGATCCGCTGGCTGCTGCCTTGATGTCGAAAAGCAGCCAACGAAGTCACCCGACACAGGGGAAGTCACCCGACACAGGGGAAGTCATGGCCGACGCGGCGCTGCTGAAGCACATGTTCGAACCGATGGAAATCTGGTCGGTTGGCTGGGTGCGCACTGTCGACACGCACACGGGTGACGGGCTGGGCTTTCCGGTAACGGGCAAGCGGTTCGAGACAGTCAGTGCAAACATTGCTCGCCTGCGAGATGGCAAGGTCCTCGAGCACTGGTCGGAGCAGGCATGTTCCAGCTGCTGACGCAGTTGGGAGTCATTCCGACCCCCGGCTCCTGACCGTTCCGGCGGCGTCATAGCCTCGCAACATGGCTGCGCTTTTCGACCTTCCGTCGCAGCGCACGCGTCGGGAACGCAAAGGTCGGTCATTGACGAGCTGTTGGGCTGGGGGCGAGGGACAAAACGATGGCACACGAGCAGATCGAGGCACCGGACAGTACGGCGGTGAGAGTCGCTCTGTGGCGGGCGATGCACGTCCAAGTCGACGCGGCTCCTCATGTGCTCGAGGACGAACTAGGTCTGCAACTGGCGGCCCCGGACGATGCATGGCGCACGCGCCCGGACATGGACCGAGTCGGCACGAGGGGATTTCGGGCGGCAATCGTCGCTCGTGCTCGTTTCATCGAGGATCTGGTGGCCGAGCAGGTAGGCGGGAACGTTGCCCAGTACGTGCTCTTGGGGGCTGGTCTGGACACGTTCGCGCAGCGGCGGCCCGAGATGGCCTCGCAGTTGCGGGTGTTCGAGGTTGACCAACCCGGCCCTCAAATGTGGAAGCGG